>NZ_JACGAV010000013.1:0-54850 GCF_020137645.1 Campylobacter sp. RM12637 | reverse complement strand
CTCTCAAGATTATCATATACTAACAGCTCATATAATCTTAGATGATTTAAATGAGTTTAAAAGTGTTTTACAAAAGCTTAATGCTTTACTTAAGAATGAGTTTAATATACATCATATTACTATTCAGCCAGAAATTAGCGAATAATTAGGAATTAACTTCCTAATTACTCTTCAATTAATTCTTTTTCGCCTTTTTTACGAGCTGCTATGATTAATGGAACTCCGCTTAAATCATAATGCTTTCTTAATACATTTTGTAAATAGCGTTTGTAAGAAAAATGAAGTGCTTTTGGTCTATTCATTACAAGTGCTATTTTTGGTGGTGCAACGCTATATTGAGTAGCGTAATAAATCTTAACAAGTTTGCCTTTATCGTGTGGCAATGGATGAGCTAGACAAGCTTCTTCTATTATTTGATTTAGTTTTGAAGTTTGGATTTTTTGAATGTAGTTTGAATGCACTTTTAAGATTAAATCTAAAAGATTTTTAATACGCTTTTTGCTAAGTGCTGAAACGCTAATAATCGGTGCATATGCTAAGAATTTAAATCTATCAAGTCTTAAATGTTTGCAAACTTCATCAAATTCTTTATCACTCTTACCACATAAATCCCATTTATTTAAAACTATAATCACGCCTAAATAATTCTTACCTAAAAGCCCAGCTATTCTTTCATCAAGCTCGTTAAATCCTTCAGCAGCGTCTAATACAAGCAAGGCGATTTGAGAGTTTTCTAGCATTTTTTCGGTGCGATTTAGAGCGTATTTTTCTATACCTAAAATTTTACTTCTTCTTCTAATTCCTGCGGTATCAATAAATTCAAGCGTTTTGCCATTATATTCAATACTTTCATTTACAGGGTCAATTGTTGTTCCTGCAATGCTACTTACAACACATCTTTCATCATTTACAAGTGCGTTTAAAAGTGAGCTTTTACCTACATTTACACGCCCTAAAATTGAGATTTTTATATGATTTTCATCAATTTCGCTAACTTCGTTAATGCCTTCTTCATCATATTCACCAGCTATATTTTCATCTAAGAAATCTTCTAAGCTAAGCTCTGAATTATCAGGCACGAAAGTATCACGCAAATGTGAGCTTAAAAAATCATTTAATTCATCAATTCCCGTTGCGTGAGATACGCTTATATTAAATACATTTTTAAATCCAAAACGAGTAAATTCCAAGCTTCTTTCTTCATCTTTTTTACTATCTACTTTATTAATTACTAAAGCTGTTGGTTTTTTAAGTTTTAATAAATCATAAAAATAAGCCCTATCATCATCATTTGCACCCAATTTGCAATCTACCATATAAACGATTATATCAGCGTCTTTTGCTTCTTTTAAGGTGTTCTTTTTAACATTTTGAAATAATTCATCTTTATCATCAAGCCCACCGCTATCTACTAAAATAGCCTTTTTTCCATTAATATCAACTATTTTTCTATTAGTATCTCTAGTAGTGCCACTAATATCAGAAGTTATCGCTAAGCGTTCTTTTGCTAAGCGATTAAATAGTGAGCTTTTGCCAACATTTGGCTTTCCTATTAACATTATTTTTTGCATTTATATCCTTTATTAAAAAAGCTCATTTTAGCTATTATTGTTTAAGTCCTAGCAAAGTATCTAACATTTTATCAACCGTTGTGATGATTTTAGCACTTGCACCAAAACTTGCTTGATATTTCATAAGATTGCTTAATTCTTCGTTCATATCAACGCCACTTACTGATTGAAATTCTGCTGTTACATTAGCCAAGATAGCTTCGTTTGTTTTGTATAAAGTATTATTGTTTTCTGCACGACTTGCTATATCTGTTGTTAAAGACCTATAAAATCCTTCAAAAGTAGCTTGAGTGCTTTCTCCTTTAGTATCGTAAAAATCAATTTTATTATATTGAAGTTGATTGATTGCATTTGCTACATCGTTATTTCCATCAGCACCAGAACTACTTGCTCTAAGTAAAGTTGGGTCGTGTCTTAGGCTAGTATCTACATTTATATTGCTACCATTAGTGCCTTCAAAGAATTTCCCAAGACCAAAAATTCCAGGAAAATTAGTGCCATGATCTTCTACGCCTACTTTAAATCCATCTAGTTTAGGAATAAGACTAAAAATACCACTATCTTTTGTTTCATCATAAGAATAATCAGCTAAAAAATAATCATCAAAATCGTTTAAATTGTTATTATCATTATTATCATCTGTATTAGAATTAATTTTTTCTAATAAACTAGAACTTCTTACTCCACCTGTCATTGATGTGCTTGTATCAAGAGTGATTGTTTTTCTTGCTACTTCTTGACCATTATCGTTATATACGATTAAATCAAATGTGCCTGTTTTTAATCTATTATCTGCATTCATAATAATATCATCACTCTTTAGATGAGACATTTCATTTGATAATATTTGCTTTTGAGCTGCTCTTGAGTAGATATTGTTTGTTTCTGTAATCATAGTTTTTGCAAAAGAATCAAGATTGTTTATATAATCTTGCAAAATACCATCATCAAATCCATTAGTTTGGGTATTAAACTCACGACCCCTTAAATCAAGTTGAGCTCCTAATTGTCCCCCACTTAATTTAGAAGTTAAATCAGCAGTAGTTCCATCTTGAAGCTCATAATAAATCCTTTGAAAAGGGCTTCCTGCAGCAACACTATCTATTCTTAATGGATGAAATGTTGTCCCATCAACTATAGAAAAACCTTCAATATTTAAATGATAATCTATGCTTCCATCTTTTATATTTGTATCAAATGAAGCATTTTGTTCTAAATTCTCTTTAAAAACTGATGATTTAACGAGTTTTGAAAGTCTTAATTCTAATTCATCTCTTTTATCTCTTAAATCATTTGCCATAGAATCACCAGCACTCTCACTTGCTGCTATTTGAGCATTAATTGTAGAAATATCCTTACCAATTCTATTTATTTCTTCAATAGTTAAAACTACATCATCATTTACTGATTTTTGCATTTTAAACATATCATCTCTAGTAGCTTTTATATCTTTTGCAAGGGTTGTTGCTACTTGAACTAGATTTATTTTTGTAGCACCATCAGCAGGGTTGCTAGCATAATTATTCCAAGCTTTTTGATAAGCTTGTAAATCATTTAAAATTCCAACATCTTTTAAATCAGGAAATCTTTGTGCTGCTTCTTCAAGTTTTGTTTTTAGATATTTAGTATGCTCAAAATTATTTGTATTATCACGCATTTTTGTGAAAACATACTCATCGTGAATTCTTACAATCTTATCAACCTTAGTTCCAAGTCCAATATCACCAGCTGGCACATGTAAAGCATCTGCTGCTGATTGAACCACTCTTTGCCTAGTATAATAAGGATTGTTTGCATTTGTAATGTTATGTCCTGTTGTAGATATTTGAACTTGTGCAGCTCCAAGACCACTTACACCTGTATTTAGTGTTGAAAATATACTCATAATTAACCTTTAAAACTTTAACTTGATTTAAGCTTGTTAGCAAAATATATTCCATATCGTAAAAATTTTATTAATCTTTATATTTATTTGAAATTCTTTTTTTTAGATATTGATTTAAAAAATATTTTTTAATAACTTATATTAAAATTAAAAACTTATAATCCAACATTAAAATATTTATTAAAGGAAGAAATATGAAAATAATGGTAATTCAAGGACCAAATTTAAATATGTTAGGTCAAAGAGACCCTAGAATTTATGGAACTATGACTATGGCTCAAATACATGAACAAATGAGTATAGCTGCTAAAGAAAGCAATGTTGATATAGAGTTTTATCAAAGCAATTATGAAGGCGAAATAATTGATAAAATTCAAGAGTGTGTAGGAACTTGTGATGCAATTATTATAAATGCTGGTGGATATACTCATACATCAATTGCGATTGCTGATGCAATAGCAGCTACAAGAATGCCTGTAATTGAAGTTCATATTAGCAATATTTATGCTAGAGAAGAATTTAGAGCTAAGAGTTTCTTAAGTCCTGTATGTGCTGGAACTATTAGTGGTTTTGGACCATTTAGCTATCATTTAGCATTACTTAGTGCTATTCAAATGGTTCAACAACAAAGAGCATTTATAGCAGCTCAAGAAGAAGCACTAAAAGCAAATAACGCTTAATGCCAAATATCAAGATAAATGAAGCGAGATATTTTAAAAGGATTAAGTATTATCCGTATTTTAGCAAGGATAATAAAGTTTATAAATATTTAGCTTTAATTTCTCTTGGTAGTAATATAGAGCCTGAGTGTGAAAGATTTGTAAGATTATTTAAAAAATTAAAATCTGATAGAAGATTTAAGATTATTCAAACTTCAGCATTATTAATAAATGAAGCTTTTGGGTATAAAGAGCAAAAAGATTTTACAAATGCTTTAATGTTTGTTAAAACAAGTCTTCACGCAAGAGAGCTTTTAAAAGTTTTACAACATTATGAAAATATTTTTCATAGGACAAGAAGTTTTAAAAATGCACCTAGAACTCTTGATTTAGATATTGTTTATTTTAGTGAAAAAACATATTGCGATAAGAGATTAGTATTACCACATTATGGTGCAGAAGATAGGATTAGTATAACTTTAGTATTAGGAACAATGTAAGGAAAAAATATGGCAATTAGGCAAGATAGTTTTAGAGTAGAAAAAGGACAAGATTATTTAGCTTATGTTAGAGATTATTATGGAGATGAAGCTGAAATAGTTGCTGTAACTCAAGTAGAAGGAAGAACTCCAACAAGCCCTGCTATGGTAGAAGTAGTTGTAGCTATTAATGATACAAAAGAAAAAAAGCAACCAATTGTAAATAAAAGAGCAGCGTTACACTACGAAAATAGTTTAAAAGAATTTAAAAGCGATAATTTTGATAGAAAAATAGCTATAGAAAATAAGCAAAATCAAAATGAAAATAAATCACTTAATCAAGATTTAAATTCTAAAAAAGAATTATCTAGATTAAAGTTTAATCCTAATTCTAGCAATAAGTCAAAAGATGATAAGCAATTATTAAATGAGTTAAATAGCAAAGTAGATTATTTAATGAGTATGAGATGGGGAGAACTTGCTCCTGCTAGAAATAATCTTGAAATTCCACCTGAGTTTGCATTAATTTATGATAAAGCAAAAAAAAGTGATATGTTACAAACTCATTTAGATGAAATTATGAGAGCAACTCTTAAAAATATGCCAAAAGCTTTATTGAGTAATAAAGAAGCAATTACTAGATATTTTACAACCTTACTTAAGAGTATGATACCTTGCAGAGTTGATGCACCTATTAGAAAACAAAAAATAATTATGTTAGTTGGCCCAACAGGGGTTGGCAAGACTACAACATTAGCTAAGCTAGCTTATAGATACGCATACGGAAGCAAAAGATACAAAACTGCTATAGTTTCACTTGATAATTTTAGACTAGGTGCTAAAGAGCAATTAGCTGAATACGCTAGGACTATGAGATTACCAATTGCATTTGTATCAACCGAAGAAGATTTACATAAAAACCTTGAGACTTTAAGTGGTTATGATGTGGTTTTAATAGATTCAACTGGTAATTCTCAATATGATAAGACAAAAATTGAAAAATTAGAAAGTTATTTAAAGGCTAGTGAGAGTGAAATTGAGGTTGCATTGGTATTAAATGCAGGTATGAAGTATGATGATATGGAAGAGACTTTTAATGCTTTTAATGCTTTAAATATTGATACTTTAATACTTACAAAATTTGATGAAACTAGAGCTTTTGGTAATATTTTTTCATTAATTTTTAATATTAAAAAACCTGTTTCGTTTTTTTCAATAGGTCAGAATGTTCCTGATGATATTTTAGTAGCTAATAGCGAGTATTTAATTAAATGCGTTTTAGATGGATTTAAAGGATAAATTATGCAAACACAAGCTGATAAATTAAATGAGCTTATGAAAAATGAGCATAAAGTAAATAAGAAAAATACAAAATTTATTGCAATTACAAGTGGTAAAGGTGGGGTTGGCAAAAGCACAATAAGTGCTAATATTGCTAATTTACTTGCAAATGATGGATATAAAGTAGGTCTTTTTGATGCTGATATTGGTCTTGCAAATCTTGATGTGATTTTAAATGTAAAAATAGGTAAAAATTTATTACATGTTTTAAAAGGAGAATGTAAGCTAGCTGATATTATCAAACAAGTAAAACCGAATTTAAAACTAATCCCAGGTGATAGTGGTGGAGAGATTTTAAAATACAATAATTCAAGCTATTTTGACGCTTTTTTAGAAGATGCTGAATTATTAGAAGATTTAGACTTTTTGATAATTGATACGGGTGCTGGTATTGGTGGAACTACTTTACATTTTTTAGAAATTGCTGATGAAGTTATTGTTGTAACTACACCTGATCCTGCTGCAATTACTGATGCTTATGCTACTATTAAAGTTACTTCTGATGTAAGAAATGATTTTTTAATGCTTTTTAATGTGGTAAAAAGCGAAAAAGAAGCACTAGATTTATTTACAAATATTTCAAAAGTTGCATCAGCAAATATTAAAAATAATCCTGAATTAAAATATTTAGGATATTTAGAAAGCTCTGCTTATGTTATTGATTGTATTAAAAGTAGAGTTTTGTTTTCTCAAAGTTCGTCAAGAGAAACTAATCAGTTAAAAAAAGCTACTAATAATCTTTTATCAAGATTGGAACGAAATGTGCTTAAAGATTCTGATTCAGGAAATATAAAAAGCTTTTTTAAGAGATTAATTGATAGGATTTAAGGTATATGAGAACGGATAATTATATTGCTTTTGTTACAGTTTGTGGATTTTTTATAGGTTTTATTTGTGCTGTATTTAAGATTGATGATCCGTTTATGATGATAGGTTTTACCTTATTTACTACTTTTGTTTTTTATATTTTAATTCATCTTGTTGTTCTTAATTTTGTTGATGCGAAGAAATTAGGTAGTAGGACTTTTGATAAATTTGCTTACGAAAATACTACAAATCATTTTATAAAAGAGCTTGAGATTAGAGAAAATAGAATGGATAAGATTATTCAAAGTGTAGAAAGTGAATTAGAAATTATCAAAAAACAAACAAAACCTGCAAGGAAATATAATGCAAAAGCGGCTTAATGCGTATGCAAGTGCTTTAAAAAATGCTCAAGATGAATTAGCTGTTAAATATCAACCAGCATTAAGAGCTATGGCATTTAGATTAAAAGAACGCTTGCCTGCTAGTGTTGATGTTAATGATTTAATAGGTGTTGGGACTGAAGAATTAATCAAATTAGCAAGACGCTATGATGATTTACAAAATGATAATTTTTGGGGATATGCTAGAAAAAGAGTATATGGTTCTATGCTTGATTTTTTAAGAAGTCTTGATACTTTAAGCAGAAGCAATAGAAAAATTGTAAAAGATATAGAAAAAATAATAAATGATTATATAAATGATTTTGATGAAGAACCAAGTGATGAGTATTTAGCAAGTGAATTAGGTATAGATGTAGATAAGATTAAAGAAGCAAGATTAGCACAATCAATTAGCTATATCGTTCCATTAGATGAACAATTACAAGTATTAAGCGATGAAGACGCTAATGAAAGACTTGATAAAGAAAATTTATTAGAAAAAATTACCGAAGTTTTAGAAGAATTAAATGAAAGAGAACAATTGATTATTCAGTTATATTTTTATGAAGAGCTTAGTTTAAAAGAAATTAGTGAAATTTTGCAAATTAGCGAATCAAGAGTATCGCAGTTGCAAAGTAGGGTAATTAATACATTAAGAAAAAGGCTAATTGATGGCTGATATTTTATCTCAAGAAGAAATAGACGCACTTTTAAATTCCGTTGATTCAGCCGATAGTGTCCCTGAAGTAAAGAAAGAAAACGATGAAAGGCAAATCATAATATATGATTTTAAGCGTCCAAATCGTGTTAGTAAAGAACAACTTCGTGCAGTAAAAGGAATTCATGATAAATTAGCAAGAAGCCTTGCTACTCAAATTTCTCAAATGATGAGAAGTATGGTGGAAATAAAGCTACATTCAGTTGATCAGATGACTTATGGTGAGTTTTTGATGTCTTTACCAAATCCTACTAGCTTTAATGTTTTTTCAATCAAGCCTTTAGATGGAACTTGTGTTTTAGAGATAAATCCTAGTATTGCCTTTCCTATGATTGATAAATTATTAGGCGGAGCTGGAGAAGGAAGTGAAAAAAATAGAGAATTAACAGATATTGAGATTAATTTACTTGATAGTATTTTAAGAATTATGATGGGTAGGCTTAAAGAAAGCTGGTCAATAATTACTGATATGTATCCTAGCGTAGAAGCTAAAGAAAGTAGCCCAAGTGTAGTCCAAATTGTAAGCCAAAACGAAATAGTAATAATGGTTGTAATGGAGCTTACTATAGGTAATAATAGCGGTATGATTAATATTTGTTATCCTGTAATTTATTTAGAACCAATTTTAGGTCGTTTAGCAAATCGTGATGTAATGCTAGGCGAAACAAGTGCTAAAAAAAGTAGAAATAAAGAAATCAAAACCTTAGTAGGTCGTGCTGATATGGTCTATGAAGTGATTTTAGGTAAGGCTTTTATTAGCGTAGAAGAATTTTTAGGACTTGAGAATGGAAATATTATTAAGTTAAATAGAAATGCTGATGATAAAGCTATTGTGAGCGTTGATGGAAAAGATGTATTTTTAGCTCAATTTGGTATTCATAGATACCAAAAATCAATTAAGATTTTAGATTTAATTAAAACTGATAAAGATGAGGTTAAAAACATACTTGAAGCTTATGAGTTAGAGCGTAAAACAAAGGCTGCAGAATTTGATAAGGTAGTAGAAAATCAAGAAGAATTGTCAATGGAAGATGAGGATAAGATAAATGATTGATGAGTTTTTAGGTTTATTTGTAAATGAATGTATTGCCACTATTGAAGGGCTTACAGGAAAAAGTGCTAGATTTAGTGAATATAGTGAGTTTGATATTAAAAACAATGCCTTAAAACCACCTATTTTAAAAGCTGTTTTTAAAAGCGAAGATAAAGAATTTGCATTTTTATCAAGTCCAGTTTTAATGAGTGCGATTTCTGAATGGATGATGGGTGAAGAAGAAATCTCAATGAATGAGAATTTAGGCACAGATGAGCTTGACGCTAGCAAAGAAGCAATTAGCAATATATTTTCAGCATTTTCAACTTCATTAAATGCACAAAAAGATTTGCCTAAATTTAATTTTAGCTTAGAAAAATGTGAGTTTTTGACTGATGAGTGTGATTTATCTAAGTTTTATAAAATTTATTTTTATGATGTAAATATCAATGATTTAAATGAGCAAATAAGTCTTGCTATCAATGAAAAAGCTTATAAGCTTTTAAATCCTAATTCAAATTCTACAAAAGAAAGTGAAGTAAGTGCGCCTAAAATGGATTTGGGTGAGTTAAAAAATATTAATTTAATAATGGATGTAAAGCTTCCGATTAGAGTTAGAATTGGTAGTAAAAAAATGCTTTTAAAAGATGTTTTAACAATGGATATAGGTTCTGTTATTGAGCTTGACCAATTAGCAAATGACCCTTTAGAAATCTTAGTTGGGGATAAATGTTTTGCTGAAGGAGAAGTTGTTATTGTTGATGGAAATTTTGGTGTTCAAATTACTAAAATCGGAGATAAAAAAGAAAGGTTAGAAAGTCTTAGATGAAATCAGTTACAATTTTTGGCTCGGCTAGATTTGATGAAAATAATAAATATTATAAAGACGCTTTTGAATTAAGTGAAGTTCTAGCAAAGAACGGCTATAGCATTACTACAGGTGGTGGCGGTGGTATTATGCACGCTGCTAATAAAGCTGCTTTTTTAGTTGGCGGGGTTGAGAGTATTGGTATTAATATAAAATTACCAATGGAACAAAGATTAAATGAATATTGCACTAAATCTATTGAATTTAGCGATTTATCTTTAAGAAAAAAAGCCTTAATGCAAAATGATGTAATGATAGTTTGTGCTGGTGGATACGGAACTTTAGATGAATTATTTGAAGTTTTAACCTTAGCTCAAACAAAATTAAGAAATTATAAAATCATTTTATATAACGAAGAATTTTTTAAACCATTAGTTGATTTTTTTAAAAATACACTTTTAAATTCCGGTGCAATTGATGAGAGTTCTTTAAATATTTTTAGTATAGCAAATACACCTAGTGAAGTTTTAGACTTAATAAAATAATTTTTTTACCGATATACCCTAAAGATTATTAACAAGGAAAAAGAATGAGAATAACAAGCTCTTATATTTATTCACAAAATTTAGGCAATTTTCAGCGTCAGCAAAATATGATAAATGACGCAAATAACCAATTAACAAGTGGTTTGAAGATTAATCAATCTTATGATGACGCTGGAATTTATTCAGAAGGTTCAAGACTTGTTTATGAGATTTCTACATTTCAGCAAATTAGCGAAGCTGCTAGTAAAGCTATAAATATTACAAAAAACTCTGATAAAGCAGTAGATGAAATGAGTAAGGCACTAGACCAATTTAAAAACAAATTAATTCAAGGTGCAAACGAAGTTCATTCTGATACTTCTTTAAACGCTTTAGCAAATGACTTACAAAAAATAAGAGATCATATTGTAAATATTGCAAATACAAGTATTAACGGACAATATTTATTCAGTGGAACTAATGTTGGGACTAAACCTTTTGATGAAAAGGGTAATTATTATGGCAATGATGAAAATATGCAAGTTTTACTAGGGTCTAATGTGTATAATGATTACAATATTTCAGGTCAGGAGCTTATGAAGGGTGTTGATAATGATTACAAAAAAATAATCAGCACAAATGTTCGTTTGGTTGATAGAAGATATGATATTAATAAACCAGAAGAAGTGCATTATATTACTCAAGATAGTAAGATTAAAGACTTAATTGGTAAAGAATATTTAAAACCACAAGCTAATGGAAAAGAGCTTAATGTGAATGATCATTTTTTAAAAAATGATGAAGGAAGATTTCCTGATACTTATTTTTATGTTCGTGGGACTAAGGGAAATGGTGAGAGTTTTAAAGCTAAGTTTAAGATGGGTGCTAGTGAAGATGTTGGTGCTATGCTTAGTAAAATAGGTGAGTTATACGGAAATACTAAAGAAAATAAAGTAGTAGATGTAACACTTAGCAATAATGGAACAATAGAAATTACTGATTTAAAAAATCAAGAAAGTAGAATTAATTTTTCTATGTTTGCAGCTACTGCTAAGGCTGATGATTTCGGACAAATTTATCCACCAAAAATACCTGATACACCACCAATGCCTATTATTCCCTTTCCTGTTAAAAGTGAGTTAGCAAGTGTAACTAATCCAAATGATTTAAGAAATAATAATGATGTTTTTGTTTTAGAATTTACAAATACAGGTAATATTGATACTTCTTTTACTAGCGATGGGATTGATTATTCTAGGTCTTTATTTAGTAAAAAAGATAATATCTTAAGTTCAAACATAGCTCAAGTAGATAAAAATAATAATGTAGCTACTAATGAGACTAAATTAGTTGAGGCTTCGCAAGGAACATTAAAGCTAAATCCAAATGATACTACAAGACCTGATAGTGTTTTAAAACTAGAAATTACTTCAAAAAATAAGGTGCATTATTCAATAGATTTTAATATTACTCAAGGCACTGCAACGGCTAGTTATAAACAAAATGGTCAAGATAAAAAGGTAACTTTACCTATTACAAATGTGGTTTATGATAATAATCAGCATATTTCAGATAGTGTTAAGACAAATCCTGAAAATATAACATATAAGCAATTAGGAGATATTATTTCTATGTTTGCTAGTGATAATATCCCAACTAAAGATTATCAATTAGTTAAAAAATATCCAAATCAAGCTAATTCTCCTATGATTTTAAATAATGATGATAAAGCAGAATTAGAAAGGCTGTTAATTAATTCTAAAAATTCAGTTGATGTAGGTCTTAATGAAAAAGGTCAAATGACTTTAATAGACAAAGGTGCAACCACTACTAAAATAGATTTAGCTATATTTGACGCTAATACTATGAACGCTAATGAATTTGATTTTGGAAATGATGCTAATGGTTTGCCAATTGCTGAAGGTTCTAAAAAGGGAGATTTGTTTAATTTTAATACAAATTCTACTTTAATTGTTGATGAAGGTAGGGTTGATATTATAAAAGACCTTGATAAGATGATAGAAGCTGTTAGAAATGGAAATTATAGAGCAGATAGCAATAATCCTGAATTGTTAAAAAGTGTTGGTATTCAAGGAGCTTTAAAAAGGATTGACCATTTACAAGATCATATTAATAAAGTTCATACAAAAATAGGTGCAACTCAAACAAGTATTCAAAATTCTCAAGATAGAGCAGATTTAATGAAAGTAAATGTTGAACAAGTTAAGGCGAAGGTTCTTAATTCAGACCCTGTAGAAAGCCAATTAATGCTAATGCAGGCGACAATTACCTTACAAGCTACTTTACAAGCTAGTGCGCAGGTTTCAAAATTAAGCTTATTAAATTATATGTAAGATGAAAAAAGAGTTTATATTTATATTTGTTTCATTTATATTATTTTATTTTAGTTTCGGGCTGTTTTTGCCCGAAGCTAATGGATTGTTTTTAGCAAGTGCTTATTTTAGCAAGGGCTTAAGAATTTGTTTTGGAAATCTTTCTTATATTTTTTTATTAGCATTTGTAGGAAATTACTTATTTGTATATAAATCTTTTAAATATGCTTTAAAAATATTAGCCAATATAATTTGTAGTATTTTGATATTATCTTTACCTTTTTCTAGTGTTTTTGATTTTGGAATTATTAGCTTTTTAGGTTTTGTAAATATTGTATTTTTTATCTTGCTTGTATTTGTTTTAATTTATTTTAATCATTCTTATATTTATTCAAAATTACAAGATAAAGATAAGTTCAAAAATCTTTTTAAAAGTAAAGAAAAACCTATTAAAAAAGAAAAAATCATAAAAGAAACAAAAACTCCTAAAGAAGATAAATCAAAACCAAAAGAAGAAATTTTAAGTGATTTAGGCAATATTAGATTTGTAAAATCATATGAAATAAAAACTCCTAAAGAAGATGAAAAGACTAAAATTAATTTTACAAACGAACAAGGCAAAATAATTAGTGAGCCAAAAATAGTTTTAGAACCTTTAATGCAGAAAATAAACAAAGATAGCATTAATAAAGATGATTTTAAAATAGTTAAAAACGAAATAAAAGAAGAAAAATCAGTAGAACAAAACGAAGAAATACAAAATGAAATTCCTGTTTTAAATTCTAATGATTTTCAAGATATTTTGATAGTAGATGAGCAAGATTCTCAAAGTTTTGTCCCTAAAAAAGGCAAAAAAGTAGAGATTTTAAATGAGCTTGAAGAAAATAAAGCAATTTTAAAAGATATTGAATTAGGAGCGATTGAAATACCAAGAGATTTTGAGCTACCTAGTGTGGAATTATTAGATAAAGCCGTAACTACAGAAATAATAATTAATGAAGATGAGCTTGATGAGAAAATAAACGAGCTTTTAGCAAAATTAAAGCATTTTAAGATTGATGGAGATGTGGTTAAAACATATTGGGGTCCTGTGGTTACTACATTTGAGTTTAGACCTGCTGCTGATGTAAAGCTTAGCAAAATTTCAGGCTTAGCTGATGATTTAGCTATGGCACTTAAGGCTACAAGTATTAGAATTCAAGCACCAATTCCAGGAAAAGATGTGGTAGGGATTGAAATTCCAAATAAAACTTCTCAAACAATTAATATTAGAACTATTTTTGAAGATGAATTATTTTCAAAATCTAAAAGCAAATTAACAATAGCCTTAGGTAAGGATATAGTAGGAAATACTTTTGTAACTGATTTAAAACGCTTACCGCATTTATTAATAGCAGGAACTACAGGAAGTGGTAAGAGTGTAGGTATTAATGCTATGATTTTAAGTCTTTTATATAAAAATAGCCCAAGGACTTTAAGGCTATTGATGATTGACCCTAAAATGCTTGAATTTTCAATGTATAATGATATTCCGCACTTATTAACTCCTGTAATTACAAGAGCAGAAAAAGCAACTTTAGCTTTAAAAAATATGGTTTTAGAGATGGAAAGACGATATGAATTAATGGCTAGCGTTTATACTAAAAATATTGAGAGTTTTAATGAAAAAGCACCTAAATTAGGACTTGAGCCTTTTGCTTATATTGTAATTATTATTGATGAGTTGGCTGATTTAATAATGACTAGTGGAAAAGAAGTAGAAACTTATATAGCAAGATTAGCTCAAATGGCAAGAGCAGCAGGAATTCATCTAATAGTAGCTACACAACGCCCAAGTGTAGATGTAATAACAGGTCTTATTAAGGCAAATTTACCTAGTAGATTAAGCTATAAAGTTGGAACGGGTGTTGATAGTAAGGTTATATTAGATTCTAAAGGAGCTGAGAGTTTACTTGGTCGTGGAGATAGTTTATTTACTCCACCAGGAACAAGTCAGATAGTAAGATTGCACGCTCCATTTGCAAGTGAAGAAGAGATAATTAGAGTAGTAGAGCATTTAAAAAAACAAGAAAAAGCAAATTATGATGAGAGTATTTTACAAGATTCAAGCTTTACTCAAACCTATGTTAAAAATAATGATGATAGTGTAGATGAATTATTCAGTGAAGCTGTAAGAATTATGCAAGAGAGTGGAAAAACTAGTATTTCTTATATTCAACGCCAATTAAATATAGGTTACAATAGAGCTGCTAATATTGTAGAGCAGTGCGAAAAGCAAGGAATTTTGAGCGAACCTAATTCAAAAGGTGTAAGAAGTCTTTTATAAAAAAATCTAAGGAGAAATATGACAAAAATAGGAAAAAAAGAATTTTATGTAGTAGCATTAATGTTGTTTGCTATGTTTTTTGGTGCGGGGAATTTTATTTTGCCACCAAAACTAGGAATGGATGCGGGGAATAATTTTTATTTAGCGATTTTGTTTTTTTGTGTAACAGGTGTTGCTTTACCTGTTTTAGGCGTTGCTGCAGTTGCTAAAGCAGGAACATTAAAAGAATTAGCAAGTAGAGTAAATGTAACATTTGCAGTAATTTTTGTAGCAGTTATTTATATTACCATAGGGCCTTTAGTAGCAATTCCAAGAGCTAGTACTATGCCTTATGAAATAATGATTTTACCTTTTGTTGATAATGAATATAATGTATATTATTTAGCTTTTTATAGTTTTATATATTTTGCACTTAATTATTATATATGCTTAAATCCTAGCACTATGTTAGATACATTAGGCAAGTATTTAACACCGATTTTACTTATTTTAATAGCAGTATTTTTTATATGCACTTTAATTTATTCAGAAGTAAATGTTAGTATTCCTAATCAAAATTACACTACCCACCCAGTAGCAACAGCATTTGTAGAAGGCTATCAGACTATGGATGCGCTTGCTGCTTTAGTATTTGGGATTAGCGTTGTTGGGGCTTTAAAATCATTAGGAGTTACTAATAAACATCAATTATCATTACTTACTATAAAAGCAGGATTGTTTTCTGGAATTATTTTAATGATAGTTTATTTTGCTTTAGGGTATTTAGGCTATGTTTATGGTAATACCTTTAAATACGCTAGTAATGGGGCTATTTTGTTATCATTAATTAGTGATGATTTATTTGGTAGTTTTGGTAGATTTATTTTAGGATTTACTGCCTTACTTGCTTGTCTTACTACTACGATTGGTTTGATTGGCTCAAGTGCTAGCTATTTTAGTAGTGTTACTAAGATTTCTTATAAAACTTGGGTTATTATTTGGGTAGTTGCTAGTTTTGTTTTATCAATTCAAGGTTTAACGCAGATTTTAAAAGTAAGCGTTCCTATATTAATAGCGATTTATCCAATAGCTATAGTTTTAATAATTTTATCTTTAATAAATAATTTAATAAATGAGAGCAAAATCATTTATAGATTTAGCGTTTATACTGCGGCTTTTATAGGAATTTTAAACGCAATTGATAGCTCAATTTTAAGCATAAACGATGAAAAAATATTATCTTATTTAGGTATAGCTAAATATTTAGAAATGTTGCCATTTTACTCATCTATGCTTGGCTGGGTTATACCTGTGATTGTTATGTTTATATTAGGATATATTATTAATGCCTTTAGTAAAAAAGATGATTTTTAATTAAATCATCTTGTTACAATTCTACACACTTATTTCTTATTAATTAACAATTAATATCAAAAATTAAAATTTTGTGTTAAGATTAAGCATTTTTTAAAAGGAGTGCTAATGAAAGCAAAAATTTTAAAAGAAGCACTTAATTCACAAGAAATTCTAGTAGCACCAGGAGCTTCTTGTGCTTTATATGCAAGACTTATTGAATTAGCAGGTTTTAAAGTTGTTTATGCTACAGGAGCAGGTATGGCAAATATGCAGTTTGGTTTTCCTGATATAGGACTTGTTAGTATGAATGAAATGTTAGAAAATACAAAGAGAATAAACGATGCTACAAATCTTCCCGTAATAGCAGATATAGATAATGGCTACGGCAATGCTTTAAATGTTTATAGAACAGCAAAAGAATTTAGTAAAAACAAAATAGCAGCAATTCAAATAGAAGACCAGCAACTACCAAAAAGGTGCGGGCATTTTGATGGGAAAAAATTAATATCTCAAGATGAAATGTGTGCTAAAATCAAAGCTTGTAAAGACGCTTTAGAATATGATACTTTAATAATTGCAAGAACAGACGCAATTGCTGTTAATGGTTTTGATGATGCTATTAATAGAGCTAATGCGTATTTAGAAAGTGGAGCTGATATATTATTTATAGAAGCTCCTACTAGCATAGAACAAATGGCAAGTCTTCCTAAATTAGTAAAAGCTTATCATATTGCAAATATGGTAGAAGGTGGCAAAACTCCGATATTAAGCAATGATGAATTACAAAAAATGGGCTTTAATATAGTTCTTTATGCAAATGCTACTTTAAAAGCTGCTATTAAAGGTATGAATGATTTATTAAATCATCTAAAAACTACAGGCAGAACAGATAATGCAGAACATTTAATGATTTCTATGAAAGAAAGAAATAGAATATGTGAATTTGATAAGTGGATGGATATAGAAAATAAATTTAAAGGATAATTATGAAAATTAAATGCAGTGTTTATAGGGGTGGCACGAGTAGGGGGCTAATATTTAACGCAAATGACTTGCCTAAAGATAAAAGCACTTGGGCTGATATATTTAAAAAATCCATTGATTGTCATAACCAAAACGCTATTGATGGGCTAGGTGGTTCTATATCATCAACCAATAAAATATGCGTTGTAAAAAGTGTAAATAATAAAAATTATGATATTGAGTGGGAATTCTTTCAAGCTGGGGTTATGAAAGATAGTATAGATAATAAAGGCACTTGCGGGAATTTAATAGCTGCTGTTGGAGCTTATGCCATTAATGAAAAGTTATTTAGTTTTGATAGGTTTGCAAGCAATGTATGTGTTAGAATTTACAATACAAATATTAAAAAAATTATTGAATTTAAAGCTAAGATTAAAGATGGAGAATTTGTAGAAAAAGGCTCTAGTATTATGCAAGGAGTTTTTGGTGGTTGTGAGCTGGCTGATGTTTTTATTAAAAATGCAGGGGCTGAGCAAACAGGACTTAAATATCCATTAGGAAAAATTAGCAATTTTAATGGTTATAGAGCTACTTTACTTGATTTAATAAATCCATTTTTATATGTTGATGCAAGGGAATTTGATTTAGATTTTAATTTAAATTATAATGATTTTAGTGCTTTAAAAGTTATTGAAGATTTAAACAAATTAAGAGATTTTTATGCTATTAAATTAGGTTTTGCTAAAGATGAAAATGATTTAGAAAACAATCAAGCTATACCAAAAATAGCAGCACTTTTTAAATCTGATGATAAAAGTGAATTTGATATAGGAATTAGGGTTTTAAGCCTTAGAAATCTTCACAAAAGCTCGCCTGCTAGTGGATTATATAATTTAGCCGTTGCAGCATTAGAAAATGGCACTTTAGCAAATGAGCTTAGTGGTTTAACTATGATACAAAATGGTATTCAAGATATAAAAATTAAACATTTTTTAGGCGTAGTAGATGTTAGCGTAGAGATAGAAAGTGGTAAAATCATAGGTGTTGGACTTAAAAGAAGTGCAAGAAGAATAATGGACGGATTTATTTACATTAATTAAAAGGAGAAAATATGAAGAAATTTAAATGTAGTATTTATAGAGGTGGCACATCTAAAGCTGCTTGTTTTTATGAAAAGGATATGCCAGCAAGAGTTAAATGGGGCGAGTTTTTAGCTGATGTTATGGGGACTGCTACAAAGCAAATTGATGGAATTGGTGGTGCTGCTTCAGTAACTTCAAAAGTAGCTATAGTTAATATTAAAAATAATGAATTAACTTATACTTTCGCTCAAGTAAATATTGATAAAGAAATGGTTGATTTTAATAGTAATTGTGGAAATATTAGCTCATGCGTTGGTGCTTTTGCTTATGATTTGGGTTTGATTGATTTAAATGATTCTAAAATGTATGAAAAAATCATTATAAAAGATGAGTGTGATTTAGAAAATAAAATAATTTGCGTTAGGATTTTAAATACCAATACAAATAAATATTTAAAGGCTAGATTTAAATTAAGTGATGATTTAAAGAGTTTTGAACCAGCAGGAGATACTAAAATAGCAGGAGTGCCAAATACAGCTAGTGAAATTAAATTAGGTTTTATTAATCCTGAAGGCTCTATGAATAAAGGATTATTGCCTACAAATTCTGCAAAACAAGTTGTAAATACAAGTTTTGGCAATATTGAAATTAGTATAGTAGATGCTGGAGCAGCACTTGTGTTTATGAGAGCTAAAGATTTATTAAGTGGCAATATGTATGATGAAATTTCTCAAAATGAGCTTGATAAAATTGAAGAAGTAAGAAGCATAGCAAGTGAGCTAATTGGCTTAGCAAAAAAAGAAGAAGCAACAGCAAAAAATCCATCAGTGCCTAAAGCTTGTTTGGTTGATTTCGTGCAAGATTACACTAGCACAAGTGGTGCTAAAATATCAAAAAATGATATAAATGTATGCGTTAGAATGATGAGTATGCAACGCCCACACCCATCAATTGCAGTTACAGGAACTGTATGTATTTCAATGGCAGCAAAGACACAAGGCACATTAATTAATGAGCATTTAAGTAGCTTTTCTAATGAATTAGTAATAGCTCATCCAAGTGGGACAATTACGGGATTTATTGATAATGATAGCGTTAGTGTGATTAGAACTGCAAGATGCTTAATGCAAGGCTATGTATTTACCAGAAAAGATTATTAAGTTAAATTTCTAATTTAAATTCCTTTTTGGAATTTAAATTAGGATTAAGTATTTTATAAATTAATAATGGCTTATAAAATATTTTAAAAATTATTTGATTTGATATTATTTTTTTCGTGTTTATTTAAAAACTCTTTCATATTAGACACTTCACAAGTAAATCTTCCTAGACTTTCATCAGAGCGAATTACTCTATGGCAAGGTAGTATTATTAAATAAGGGTTTTTTGATAATGCAGTTCCTACTGCACGATAGGCTTTAGAATTTATTCTATATGCTAATTCTTTATAAGTTATAGTGTTTGCATAAGGAATGTTTTTAAGCTCGTTTAAAACTTCTTTTGTAAAAGCAGAAAAATTATCAAGATTAAGTTTTATATTTGTAAAATCAAAATCTTTTCCCTTAAAATACTTTAAAAGTTCAGATTTTGCTAATGATGTTATTTGATTTGGTTTTTCTTTTAAAGTAGCAAGGTTTGTAACATCAACTGATATCAAATATTCATCATTAGCTTTTATTAAAACTATAAAGTTTTTAAATTTTATAATTTCAATATACATTAAGAGCCAAAACTACCAGAACTACTAGCACCACTTGTGCCTTGGCTTTTAAAAAATCCACTACTTTTTGAAGCTCCTGCACTAGGTGTGCTTTTAAAGCTATTTACGCTTCTTTGATATGTGCTTGGGTTTTGATAATGCGTAGCTTTGTTTGCATTAAAATGTGAATTATTAAATAACTTATTGCCTATCCAAGAGCCAATGATTGCACCTGCTACAGAGCTTAGCAAAACTTCGCCTAATGAATGATTTGAACCAATACTTTCATTTGTTAATGAGCTTTGATTTGCTTCTATTTTTGCATTTTCAGCTTTTATTAGCTCATCCATCTCAGCCTTGCTTAATACTCTTTCATTTCCATTTAATTCTTTTAGAACTACTCTTGTTTCATCGCTTGGAAATTCATCTTTAATTCTGTATTGTTTAGGAGCATATTCTTCTATTATTAAAAATGAGCCTTTAGCTTGTTGTTGCTCTTCACCACCACAAGCACTTAATAATGAACCAGCTACAATTGCAGTTAAAGACGCTTTGTAAGTTAAGTTATTTAAATTCTTAAACATTTTTCCTCCTAAATCTTTGATAATTTTTTGTTTCTTATAAATACTTGATTGTTTTCTAGTTTTATTTTTTTACTTTTAAAAAGCCTTGATATTAGATATTTTTTTATTTTTTCACGCTTTTTTTTCTTAAATCTTAATAAATATTCATCTATTAAAATCCATTTTGCTTTTATAATTACTGGTAGATTTATTTTATTTTTTAATTCTTCGTTTTCTTTTTTTAATTCTTCGTTGCTTAGTTTTAAGATTTTTATTTGTTCTAATAGCTCATCTTTAATAGCTAAACTATTTTGTTCTGGTTCTATTAAAACATAGGTTTTATTATCTTCTTTTATTGATTTTAAAGTGCCTCTTCTAATTCTATTATAAATAGCTTCTTTGCTGATATTTAAGTATTTTGCGGCGTCTTTTACTAAGAGTTTCATTTCTAACCTTTAAAAAGGGGATAACCCCTTTTTATTAAAGCTTTGCTTCGTAATGTCTTAACATATATAGGCGTTTTAGCATTTTTTTTCTAGCTGAAATTTTTTGTTTTTTGCGAATTTCAGTCATAGGTTCAAAAAAGCGTCTTGCTCTAACTTCTGTTACGATTAGGTTACGATCAGTTTGCTTTTTGAATTTGCGATAAGCCTCGTCAAAAGATTCGTTATTATGAACTTTAATCCCTGGCACGGCAATCACTTCCTTTCGTTGTAAAATTAAAAGTGCTAATTTATAAAAAAATTGTTAATAAACAAAATATTTTTTAATTTACTATTCTTAATTTTTAAAGACTAAAATTATCTTAAAATTACAAATTAAGTTAAAATTAAGGAGAGCGTAATGGGAAATATTACAAATTATTTTAAAAAGCGGACTACATTTTATGTTTTACTTACCTGTATTATCTTTATTATTCCATTTATTAGAATAAATGGTAATCACTTATTTTTGCTTAGTTTTGATAAACAAAAATTAGATTTATTTTTCATATCTTTTAATACAAACGAGTTGTATTTAATGCCATTTTTATTAATTATGATGTTTGTATTTATTTTTTTTATTACAAATTTACTTGGTAGAGTTTGGTGTGCTTGGGGTTGTCCTCAAACTATATTTAGAATAATTTTTAGAGATTTAATACAAACTAAATTATTTAGAATTTATAGTGGTAGAAAAAATAAACAAAATAAACCAAGAAATAAAATATTTGCAAGAATTGCAAGTGTTATTGTGTTTTATCCAATTAGCTTAATTGCTGCAAGTAATTTTTTGTGGTATTTTGTTCCACCTGAAGATTTCTTTACTTATCTTGACCATTTTAATGAACACTTACTTTTATTTGGAATTGTTTTATGTTTATCTTTATTTATAACATTTGATATTACTTTTATTAAAGAGAATTTTTGTGCTTATATTTGTCCTTATGCAAGAATTCAAAGCGTTATGTTTGATAATGACACAAAAAGTGTTATATATGATGAAAGTCGTGGCGGAATTATTTATAAAGATGGAGAAAAAATTATAAAAAAACCAATAGGCGGAGAATGTATAGCTTGTGAAGCCTGTGTAAAAATATGTCCAACTCATATAGATATTAGAAAAGGAATGCAACTTGATTGTATAAATTGTCTTGAATGTGCTGATGCTTGTTCAAATGTTCAAGCAAGATTTAATAGACCATCATTAATATCTTGGTCTAGCACAAAAGAAATAAAAACTAAAGAAAAACTTAAATTCTTTAGATTTAGAACTATTGTTTATATAGTTGTATTGTGTGCTATGTTTATTGGGTTAGTTTTAACGGCTGGTAGCAAAGAAACTATGCTTATGAATATAAATAGAACTACTGAATTATATACAATAAATAAAGATGAAAATTATGTTGATAATGCCTATGTTATATTATTTCACAATACTAGCAAGCAAGACCATAGATTTTATTTAGAAATATTAGATGATGATATTAGTATTTTAAAACCTAAAAAAGATTTTAGAGTTAAAGCTGGTGAGAAATTAAAACAAATTGTTATTTTAAGAAGCGAGCTTAAGAAAGTTAAAAAACATCATAAGCATATTAATATAAGAGCTTATGCCTTAGATGATGATAAAATATTTACCATAAAGGATACAATATTTATATATCCTAAGGAGAAAAAATGGAAGGAAAAGAAGAAATAATTTTAAAAGTAGCCCTTGAATTATTTTTAGAAAAGGGCTATGAAAATACAAGTTTAAATGATATTGTTAAAGTAACTGGCGGTTCTCTTGCGACGATATATAAAAAATTTGAAAATAAAAATAATTTATTTTTAAAGGCTTTAAAATTTAGGGCAGAAACTAGGTTAGAGAATTTAAAAATTATGATTTCTTCAAAAGCCAACTTGGATTTACCAGATTTTTTAAATGTATTTGGTAATGAATATTGTAATTTTTTTATAGGTGAAGATAATGCAAAATTTTTAAGATTAGTTCTTGAAAGAACTTATCAAGATATTAATTTTAAACAAGAATGTGCAAAAGCAGATAAAGATGTAATAATTAGATTTTTATGTGAAGTATTTGAGAAAAAAATTAAAAAAGAAATTCTAAATGAAATAAGTGCTTATAATTTAGCTAATTTATACTGCTCTATGATTAGAAGTAATAAGATTTTTGATTTGATTTTTAACTCTAAAGAAATCTTTACACAAGATGAATTAAGTGAGCATGTAAAAAATGTAAATATCTTATTTTTAAGGGCTTTGCGTTAATTTCATTAACTTAAATGTAATTATAATTACATCTTTAAAATTTAAAATTACAACAAGGAAAATTTATGAAAAGACTTATTAAATTAAGTTTCGTTGCTAGCTTATTATTATTTACAGCTTGCAATGACAAGGTAGAGCAAAAGCAGCAAGAAATGCCACCTTCTATTGTAGATATTAAAAAAGTAAGTTTAGAAAATGCTGAAATTTATTATCAATATGCAGCGAAATTAGAAGCTAACAAAGATGTAGTAGTTTTGCCAAAAGTATCGGGCGAGATTAAAAAAACATTATTTAAAGATGGCGATTTTGTAAAACAAGGAACAATTTTATATAAGATTGATGATGAGCAATATAAAGCTAGTTTGGATTTAGCGTTAGCTGATGTTGGTGTTGCTAAAGCAAACTACGAAAACGCTAATACTGATTATAATAGAACTAAAGACTTATATGCTAAAAAAGCAGTTAGTCAAAAAGAATTTGATACAAAAGAAGCAGCCTTTAAAAGTGCAAAAGCTAGTTTAGATAAAGCTAATGCCGCTTATAAGATAGCTAAATTAAACTATGATTATACTAATGTAAAAGCTCCATTTGATGGATATGTGCAAGCTTCGTTAGTTGATGCTGGAAGCTATGCTAATGCAAATAATACTCAATTAGTAAAAATTGTAGATCAAAATACTTTAAAAGCTACATTTTTTATATCAGATACAAATATGGAACAAATTAAAAGAAATAATAATGATTTAAAAAGCGCAAAAGCTAATTTTACTTTAAATGGTAAGACTTATGAAGGTAAAGTTGAGTTTATATCAAATTATAATGAATTAGCAAGCACTAAAGCTTATGCGGTTTTTGAAAATACTAATCAAGAATTAAGTGCAGGAACCTTTGTTAGTCTTAAACTAAGCAATATTATGCAAAATGATTCTTTTGTAATTAGTAGAGAAAATTTATTACAAGATATTGATGGATATTATGTATTTGTTAAAGACAAAAATATAACAAAACAAATTCATGTTAAAACAATTTTTGATGATGAGAAAATTGCCGTAATTGACGCAAAAACAAGTGATTTAAAAGTTGATGATGAATTGATTTTAAATAATTATAAAAAGATTTATCCTGGCGCAAAAATAGCAACTAAGGCAGAATTTGGTGCGATGATGCAAAAGCAAGCTCCTAAAGAGCAGACTAAGGAACAATAATGTTTTCTAAGTTTTTTATATATAGACCAGTATTTGCGATAGTTGTTTCAATTATAATTACTATTGCTGGTATTTTAGGAATGAAGGGTTTGCCTATTGAAGAATATCCAAATGTAACATCTCCAACGGTTAGGGTAACTGCTAATTATTCTGGCGTTGATGCAGCTACGCTTTCTCAAAATGTAGCAAGTATTCTTGAAGACGCAATTAATGGTGTTGAAGATATGATTTATATAACTTCAAGCTCAAGTTCAAGTGGTTTAATGTTTTTAAATGTTTATTTTAAGGTTGGAAAAGATCCATCAAAAGCATTAATTGATGTTAATAATAAAGTTCAAAGCGTTCAAGCAAAAATGCCTGAAGAAGTTAAAAAATTAGGTGTTAGTGTTGATGAAACTAGCTCAAATATTTTAGCTGTTGTTTCGTTTTATTCTCCTGATGATAGCCGTGATGAAACTTATCTAAGTAACTATGCTACATTAAATGTGGCTGAAGAGTTAAAGAGGTTAGAAGGTATTGGTAGTGCTGAAGTAGTTGGAGCTAAAGATTATTCTATGAGAATTTGGCTTGATTCAGAAAAGCTTAATAAATATGATTTAAATCCAGCTGTTGTAAGTGCAGCTATAAGAGAACAAAACTCACAATATCCAACAGGAACGATAGGCGATTTACCTATGAAAGAAATTAGTCCATTTGTTTATACAATGAGTGCTAAAGGTAAGCTTAGTAAGGTAAGTGATTTTGAAAATATCATAATAAAAGCACTTCCAAATGGAAATATTTTATATTTAAAAGATATAGCAAGAGTAGAGATAGGAACTAAAAACTATGGTTTTGCTGGACTTAATAATGGCAAAAAAATGGTTCCTATGATGATTAATTTAAAATCAGGCGCAAATGCTATAGCAGTAGCTCAAGCTGTGAAAGAAAAATTAGAAGAGCTAAGTAAATTCTTCCCAAGTGGTGTTGCTTATAGTATGCCTTATGATACTACTGATTTCGTAAAAGATAGTATAAGCGAAGTTGTTCAAACATTTGTTGAAGCTATTTTACTTGTTTTAATAGTTATGTATATGTTCTTAAAAAACCTTCGTGCAACTATTATTCCATTAATTGCTGTGCCGGTTTCTTTACTTGGAACTTTTGCTTTCCTTTATGTTTTTGGTTTTACAATCAATCTTATTACATTATTTGCTTTAGTTTTAGCAATCGGCATTGTTGTTGATGATGCTATTGTCGTTGTAGAAAATGTTGAGCGTGTGTTTAGAAGTGGTATTACAAAAGATGTAAAAGCAGCTACTAAAATGGCAATGGATGAAGTAACCGGACCTGTAATTTCTATCGTTTTAGTATTAAGTGCGGTATTTATTCCTGTATCATTTTTAGATGGATTTGTAGGGCAAATTCAAAGACAATTTGCAATTACTCTTGTAATTTCTGTTTGTATTTCAGGTTTTGTTGCATTAACGCTAACTCCTGCATTATGCGGTATATTATTAAAAGACCATGAAGATAAGCCTTTTTATTTAGTTAAAAAATTTAATGACTTTTTTGATTGGAGTATTAATATTTTTGGTAGTGCAGTTGCAAAAGTTTTAAGACATGTAATTCCAAGTTTAATAGTGGTTGCTATATTCTTTTATGGAATTTTTGCCTTACTAAAAATTATTCCTAGCTCTCTTGTTCCTAGCGAAGATAAGGGTGCTGTATTGGTTTTATCACAATTAAAATCTTCTAGCAACCTAGATAAAACTTTAGCCTTTAATAATAAAATCTATGATATGGTTAAGAATAATCCTGCAGTAGAAAGTATGATTTCTTTAAATGGATTTGATGTAGAGAGTTCAGCTCTTTCTCCAAGTGCTGGAATTTCATTTATTACATTAAAAGATTATAAAGATAGAAAAGATTTAGGCATTAATGGAGATAGTGAAAATTTAGCTAATACTTGGATGAAAAATATGTGGCTTGACCCTGATGGTTTTGCATTTTTCTTAAATCCACCACCGATTATGGGGCTTTCTTTAACAGGCGGATTTGAAATGTATGTGCAAAATAAATCAGGTAAAAGTTATGAAGAAATTAAAAAAGATATAGATACTTTACTTGCAGCAGCATCAAAAAGACCTGAATTAACTCAAGCAAGAACGACTTTAAACACTGATTATCCTGAGTTAAAAGTAAGTGTTGATGAGAAAAAAGCTAAAATTTTAGGGCTTAGTTTAAGTGATATATATTCAAATTTAAATTTAATTTTTGGTTCTGTTTATGTGAATGATTTTACTGCTTTAGGTAAAAATTTCCAAGTAAATGTAAGAGGCGATGAAGAATTTAGAAATAAAAGAACAAGTCTTGAAAATATTTATGTTAAAAATAGTGAAGGTAAAAGTATATCTTTAGCTAGTGTTGTTGATATTAAGCCAAGTGTAGCAGCGTTTTCAGTAACTAGATTTAACCTTTTCCCAGCTGCAAAAGTTACAGCTTCACCAGCTCCAGGATATACTAGTGGAGATGCTATTAATGCTATAGTTGAAGTATTTAATGAAACTATGAATAAAGATGAATATTCTTATGCTTGGGCAGGAAGTTCTTATGAAGAAGTAAATGCTAGTGGTAGTGGTTCTACTGCATTTGCATTAGGTATGGTATTTGTATTTTTAATACTTGCAGCTCAATATGAAAGATGGTTAATGCCACTTGCAGTAATTACAGCAGTTCCTTTTGCAGTATTTGGAAGTTTAGCAGCAACTTATTTAAGGGGTATGCAAAATGACATATATTTTCAAATAGGTTTATTATTGTTAATTGGTCTTAGTGCAAAAAATGCTATATTAATTGTTGAATTTGCTATGGAAGAAAAATATAAACACGGCTTAAATACTTATGATGCGGCTATAAAGGCGGCAAAACTTAGATTTAGACCTATTATTATGACTTCTTTAGCGTTTGGTTTTGGTATTTTACCTTTAGTATTTAGCGAAGGTTCAGGTAGTGCTGCTAGACACTCACTTAGCACAGGGCTAGTTGGTGGTATTATTATAGCTTCTAGTATATCTATTTTATTTGTGCCTTTATTTTTCTATTTACTAGAGAGTTTAAATGATAAGGTTTTTAAAAAGAAAGGAAAGCAAATTAATGAATAAGCTTTTAATATCAGCAATCGCAGCTTTATTTTTAGCTGCTTGCTCTAGTGTTAATAATTATGAGCTTAAAACTCCAAATAATTTAGATAATAATACTAAATTTGAAATTAAAGATTGGAGAAGTTTAGGTAATGATGCAAATCTTAATCGCTTGATTGAGATTGCTATGGAAAACAATGAAGATGTTAAAATGGCTATTAATAATCTTTTAATAGCTGAATCAAATTTAGTAAGTGTTGGGATTAAAAGAGAGCCTAGTATTAATCTTGGCATTAATGCAAATGAGAGATTAATTAAACACCAAAAGCCAACTTATGGACATTCTTTAGGTCTTAATTTATCTTATGAAATAGATTTATTAAATAAATTTGGTAAGGCTAAAGATAACGCTATTTATAGTGCTAATATTAGCGAATTTGATGTAGAAAATACTTATCAAACTATTGGATTTAGTATCGCAAAACTTTATTATCAAGTTGTAGCAACTAATAAAAAAATAGAAATTTTAGAAGACTTTATAAATAGCTATGAAAAAACTTTAAAATTAAAAGAAGAGCAATATAAATTAGGCTTTATTACAAAATCAGTTCTTTTACAAACTAAAGAACAATTTACTCTAAATCAAACTAAATTAAGAAGTTTAAAATTAGAAAGAGATTTGTATATTAATTCTTTAGATATTTTAGTTTATGGATTAAATCAAGAAAAAGAACCAATTAAATTTGCTAATAACTTAATAGAAGATTTTGTTATGCCAGCTACTATACCAAGCTCTGTTATGACAAATCGTCCTGATATAGCAAAAGCAATTTTAGATGTAAAAATAGCTCATAATAATGCAAAAATTGCTTGGGATAGCTTTTTTCCAACCTTTACAATAGGTGCTGGTGTTAGTTGGAGTGGAGATACACATAATGTATTTTCTGACCCTGTTGGCTCAATTACTGCTAGTTTGTTACAACCTTTATTTAATTTAGGTGATGTTGATGAGCAAGTAATTAGAGCAAATTTAGCTCAAGATAATGCAGTATTAGGCTATGAAAAAGTAGTCAAAACTGCGTTAAAAGAAATAGAAGATGCTATTTTAAAATATAATAATGCCGAAGTTAAATTAAGAGATTATGATGAAATAGTAAAACTAGAAGAAGAAATTTATGAGTTTAATAAGCTTAAATTTAATGAAGGAGAAATCAGCTTTTTAGAATTCTTAGATAGCGAAAGAGCTTTACAAAATAGCTTAATAGAGCAAATTGATTTAAAATTAGGCAAGATAACTGCAGGAATTGATGCTTATAAAGCTATTGGAGTTAAAAAACTTGAATTTAGGAAGTGATTTTTATATGAACCTAGCCTTAAAAGAGGCTTGGAAATATCAATTCTTAACTTATCCAAATCCTGCCGTAGGTTGTCTAGTATTAGATAAATACGGCAAGATTTTAAGTATTAAAGCACACCAAAAAGCAGGAACATTTCACGCAGAAAGATTATGTGTGAATGAAATCTTAGAAAAATATGGAAAAGATGCTTTAAAAGATAGTATTTTTTATGTAACTTTAGAGCCTTGCAGCAAGCAAGGTCGCACTCCACCTTGTCATGAATTATTAATAAAATATAAAGCTAAAGAAGTAAATATAGGCTCAAGTGATAGTTCTCAAAATGGTATAAATGAATTAAGACAAGCTGGAATTAAAGTAAATCTTGGGATTTTACAAGATGAATGCGATAAATTAATTGCTCCATTTAAATTCTGGCTAGATAATAAGCCTTTTGTTTTATTTAAATTAGCAATTAATCTAAATTATAACAATGAAGGTAGTATTAGTAATGAGTATTTAAGGACATATTTTCACGAAATTAGAACCAATATAGATTATTTAATAATTTGTGGCAATACTTTAAGACTTGATAATCCTATGCTTGATGCTAGATATTCTACTAGCAAAAAAGCACCTAATTTATTAGTATTTTCAAAATATTTTCAAGATTTAAATTCTAATTTTAAATCACTAAATATTTTTAAAACTAATAGAGAAATTATTTTTGGTAAAAATCCTTTAAAATTAAAAGATGAATTGCAAGAGCAAAATATTAAATTTGTAATGATTGAAGGCGGGTTTAATGCCTTAGAACTTTTCAAAAATCAAATAGATTGGTTGTTTTTACAACAAAGTAATTCTACTTATAAAAATTCAAATAACTTTAAGTTAAGTTTAAGTCCTATTTATCAAAGCACTACAAAAGATTTTTATAATAAACCACACGAATACCAACAATTCGGATTTTATGAAATAAGGGAATAAATGTTAGAAAAATATTTTGAAAAATTCCTAGTAAATTCTAGGTTTATTACAATCTTACCTGTTATTTTTGGTCTTTTAGGTGCTTTTATGTTATTTTTTATTGCTAGTTTTGATGTGTATAAGGTCATAAAAGTTACATATACTTATTATTTTTTAGGTGCTGATATTGATATTCACGAAGAAGCTGTAAGCACTATAGTTGGAGCTGTTGATTTATATTTAATGGCTTTAGTTTTTTATATATTTTCTTTTGGAATATATGAATTATTTATAAGCGATGTTGAAGAATTTAAACAATACAAACAAAGCAAGGTTTTAGAAGTTCATAGTTTAGATGAGCTAAAAGACAAGCTTGGTAAAGTTATTATTATGGTTTTAGTTGTTAATTTTTTCCAACACGCACTTAATTTAAAATTTAGCTCAAGTATGGATATGCTTTATTTAGCAATCGGTATTATGTGTATTTGCCTTGGATTATGGGCTTTACATAAAAGTGATAATAAATCTAAAGAACACTAAGGAGCAAAGATGATATTTATAGATACTTGTTTTGGAAAAAAAAGTGATGTTATGCCTATTTGGATGATGCGTCAAGCAGGTAGATACCTAGCTGAATACAAGGCTACTCGTGCTAGAGCAGGAGATTTTTTAAGTCTTTGTAAGGATTATAAATTAGCTAGTGAAGTTACGCTTCAGCCAGTGGATATACTAGATTTTGATGCAGCTATTATATTTTCAGATATTTTAGTAGTGCCACTTGAGATGGGCTTACCACTTAGATTTGAAGCAGGTGAAGGTCCTGTTTTTGATGAGATAATATCAAGTGAAATTGATGTAGAAAAATTAAATATAAATGCAGCTAGTAAATTAACTTATGTTTATGACGCTATAAAATTAACTCGTGAAAAATTAGCTTCAAATAAAGCTTTAATAGGATTTTGTGGTGCTCCTTGGACTTTAGCAACATATATGATAGAAGGAAAAGGCTCTAAAACTTATGCAAAAAGCAAAAGAATGATTTATGAAAATCCAGCCTTAGCACATAAATTGTTAGCAAAAATTACTGAAGTTTTAAAAGAATACTGCGAAAATCAAATAAAAGCAGGTGCTAATGCTATTCAGATTTTTGATAGCTGGGCTAATGCACTTGAGCCTAGTGCTTATTTGGAATTTGCTTGGAAATATATTCAAGATTTAGCAAGTTATTTAAAGACAAAATACCCACATATTGCAATAATTGCTTTTCCTAAAGGAGTAGGTGGTTTTATTGAATGTTTAGATGCAAAAATTGATGTTTTAGGTGTTGATTGGAGCACTCCACTTCAAGTAGCAGCAAAAACTCCTTATGTATTACAAGGAAATCTTGAGCCTTGCAGACTTTATAGCAAAAAAGCTATAAAAGAAGGCGTTGAAATCATAAAAGAACTTACAAAAGATAAGGCTCATATATTTAATTTAGGGCATGGAATTTTACCTGATATTCCAGTAGAAAATGTAAGATATTTAATAGATTGTGTAAGAAATGCTTAGTTTAATATCTCTTGGCGGGACAATTTCTATGCGTAATTTAGGCGAAGGAGCAATTCCTAGCCTAAATGCTGATGATTTAACAAGTTCATTTAAAGACATTAATGCAATAACTTTTAGCAATATCTCAAGTCCAAATATAACTTTTTCAATGTTAATTGAAGTTTTAAATCTTGCAAAAGAAGAGATTAAAAAAGGCTCTCGTGCTGTAATTATTACTCAAGGAACTGATACTTTAGAAGAAAGTTCGTTTTTTTGTAATTTATTTTGGGATTTAGATGAGCCACTAATTTTTACAGGTGCTATGAAAAATCCTAGCGAGTTAGGAAGTGATTATCTAGCTAATATTAGCAATGCAATTACTTTAGCAAATAGTGAGTTAGCAAGGGGTTTAGGTGTGCTTTGTGTATTAAATGATAGCGTTCATTCAGCACAATTTATCCATAAAAGCAATTCATTTAGTCTTGAAACTTTTACAAGTTTTAATCGTGGTTTGGTTGGAGAGATTAAAGAAGGTAGGTTTTATTTATTTAATAATAATTATAAAAGGCTAAAACTAAAGCCTTTAAAAGAAATTACTAAAAAAGTAGCCTTACTAAAAATGTGCCTTGATTTTGACAATGATATGCTTGAATATGCTTTAAATAATTATGATGGTTTGGTAATTAGTGGCTATGGAGCAGGGCATGTAATGGCTAGAGCTATGCCAATTATTCAAAAAGCAAATATTCCAATAATTATGACAAGTAGATGTGAAAGTGGTAAAGCAGGTCTTAGAACCTATGCTTATGCTGGAGCTGAAGTTGATTTGATTAAAAATGGTGTAATTATGAGTGAATATTTAAGTGATGTTAAGGCTAGAGCTTTATTAATTAGTGCTTTATCTTTAGGAATTACAAATATAAAAGGTATGATTGAAGAATTGATTTAAAGGCAAATAAATTGCCTTTAGTTCTGTAGTGCTAAAATTAGATTTTTATTAATTAGTGCTTATTTTTAGAAATTACAAATAGAAGAATTGATTTAAAGGCAAATAAATTGCCTTTAAACTTATAGTTTTTCTTTTATTTTTTCTGCATCAAATCCAAAATATTTAAATACATCCTTTTCTTTACCACTAGCGCCAAAACTATCCATTATGAAAAGTTCATCGCAGTATTTATATAATTCATAAGACCTTGCAGCTTCTATCCCGATAATTTTGCCTTTTAATAAAGATTTATCAAATTCTTTATCAAATAATTCAAAGCAAGGCATACTTAATACATTTATATTTTTATCTTTTGCAACTTCAAGTGCAAGTGCAACTTCACTACCACTTGCAATTATTGTAGCTTCTGCATTATCGCTATATTTTATAAAATAAGCTCCCTTGCTAATATCAGGAATACTTGTATTTAAGCTTGGAAGTGCTGAGCGACTAAGTGTGAATGCACTTGGATTATTTAGCTTTAAAGCTACTTGCCAACAAGCTATATTTTCAGCCATATCAGCAGGACGGAAAGTGTATAGATTAGGAATATTTCTAAGAGTGCTGATTTGCTCAATTGGTTGATGAGTTGGACCATCTTCTCCTACTCCTATGCTATCGTGTGAAAATACAAAAAATGCTTTTAAATTCATTAAAGCTGCTAATCTTATTGAAGGCTTTAAATAATCACTAAATACTAAAAATGTAGCACAAAACGGATGCAAACCATATCTTGCCATTGCATTTATAATTGCACCCATTGCATGCTCACGAATACCAAAAGCTATATTTTTACCACCATTTCTAATATCTGCATAATCTTTTAGATAAGTTTTATTTGATGGTGCTAAGTCTGCTGAACCACCTAAAAATGTAGGAATTTGTTTTGCTATTTCGTTTAGACAAGCGTGGTTGCTATCTCTTGTAGCGTAATTTTTACTTAAATCAAGTTTAGAAAAATCCACATTTAAATCTTTTTTGCCTTCTAAATAAGCTATAAATTCTAATTGTTCATCATTAAATTTATTTGCTTTATCCCAACTTGCAAAATACTCATCACTTCTTTTACACATTTTCTCAAAGCCATTTTTAGCTTCGCTATCTATATAAAACTCTTCTTCATTCCAATTAGCAGCTTTTTTAGCTTTTAAAGCTAGTTCAGCACCTAGTGGTGAGCCGTGAGTTTTCTCGCTTCCTTCTAATTCACAAGCACCTTTTCCAATCTTGGTTTTAGCTATTATAATGCTTGGACGCTCAGCATTTTTAGTCATTTCTAAAGCCTTGCTAATTTCATCAAAATTATGCCCATCAATAGTATAAACATCAAAGCCAACGCTATTAAATCTAGCCTTTATATCATCACGAAATGCTTGTTTTACATCGCCTTCAATACTAATTTCGTTACTATCATAAATTAATACTAAATTATTTAAATTATGAACATTTGCTAAAGAACAAGCCTCATAGCTAATTCCTTCTTGCAAATCCCCATCTCCACAAAGGCAGTATATTTTATGATTTAACGAATTATTTAGTTTGCTACTAGCAAATTTTGCTGCCATTGCGAAACCAACAGCATTTGCAATACCTTGACCAAGTGGGCCTGTATCTATTTCTACTCCGTGAGTTTTAATCTCAGGATGCCCTGCTGCAAGTGAGCCTAATTGGCGAAAATTTTTAAGCTCATCAAGACTTAAATTAAATCCACTTAAATGTAAAAACGAATATATTAAAGAACTTGCGTGTCCGCCTGAAAATACTAATCTATCACGATTTATATGATTTTTTGTATTTAGATTAATTTTTGTGCTAAGCACTGCTAAAATATCACTAAGTCCCATTGCTACGCCTGGATGACCACTATTTGCACGATTAATCATATCTACACTTAAAAATCTTAAATTATTTGACATTTTTTCTAACATTTATTTTCCTTTGTTAATTGTTATAAAGAATTGAAAATCCCCGTTTTTATTCTCGTCTTTAATATATCTTTGAATTAATATATTTAAAACACCGCTTTGTTGAATTTGTTTATTAAAATCTGCTTTAGTATTTACTATTACATTATTTACTCTTAGGATTTTATCTTTTAGCTTAAAGCCTAAATTTTTATTTGAAATTCCTATTACATTGAGATTATTATCTAAAGTTATTCCTAAAGAATTTGAAATCTGTTTTTTAACAATTGCTTTTTTTGTTGTAAATACTGGTTGTTCATATATTTTAGGACTTATAACAGAGCTTATATTAATTTCTTCATTATCTCTTAAAACTTTTAAATAAATAGTGCTTTGATTTTCTGCAAAAAGTATTCTTTCATTTAATGCCCTAAGTGATTCTATAGGCTTATCATCTACGCTTAAGATTTCATCATTTAATCTTAAGTTACTATTAAAAGTAATACCACTTACAAAATATCTATCCCCTCTTTGAGTAAATGTAGCACCAATATCGCCCCAATAAACATCATTATATTTTTTAAAATGATTTAAATAGCGATTGCCTATGAATTCTCCATTTAATAAACTAATACCTAAAACCTTGCAACAAGGAGAATTTAATAAACCAATTTTTGTATTAAAATCAAGCTTATCTCTTTCAAATAAACCTTGAGCTAGATATTTTAAATGTCCTATATATTCTTTTTTAGCATCAATAATTCCTAGCCAATCATTTCTAGTTCTTGTTGTTTCATCATCTGTGATTGGCTTTATTAAAGAAAAATCAGTCCTTACTAAATAAAGATTTAAAAATGGGTCGTATTTAATGTATGAATTTAATTTTGTATCAGGTAATTTTACTACAGCTAAAAGATTTTCATCTAACACAAAAGCAGGTAAGCCTTCGTAATTTAACATACTTGCTTTATTTTTTTCATAACATGCTAAATAATCATCAAATGTAGGTCGCTCTACGCCAAATAAGGTCGCTACTAACATTAAAGATAATGCAAGTTTTCTCATTTTCCTGCCTTAAAAAACATATCAGCCGCAGCATTTTTTGTGCTTGAACTTGCACTTTCTAATGCTTCATTTAGTGCAGAAATTAATAATATTTGCATAGATGATTTGTCTTTTAATAATTCATCATCTATTTTTATATCAATTACTTGAAATTTGCCATTTACTTTAACTTCTACCATTCCAGCACCACTTTTTGCTACAAATTCTTTATTTGCTAATTCGTTTTCAAATTCTTTAGCTTTATTTTGGACATCTTGTAACATTTCTTGCATTTTAGAAAAATCAAAATCTTTAAACATATTCACCTTTCAATCTAATTTTTTCTTCATAATTGTGTATTTCATCTAAGCATTCAAGTGCTACTTTTTCATCTAAAAATGGATATTTTACACCTTTTATTTCTTGGTAATCTTCATCACCTTTACCTAAAATCATAACACATTCATTTTTATTTTGAGCTAAAAGTGCTTTATAAATTGCTAATCTTCTATCAATTACAATATTTATATTTTTTAATTCGTTTTCGCTTAAGCCATCTATCATATCTTTAAGAATTGCAATAGGTTCTTCATCTCTTGGATTATCACTTGTTAAAAATAAAGTTTTTGCATAATGACTAGCTATTTTTGCCATAGGAGTTCTTTTGCTTTTATCGCGATTACCACCTGCGCCTAATACTACTATTAATTCTTTATGCTTCATTGCTTCTAGCACATTAGCAATTCCATCTGGAGTATGGGCAAAATCTACTATTATTTCTTTATTATATTTATTAGGAATGCTTTGCATTCTTCCCATTACCCCTGCATAATTAGCAATAGCATTAGTTAAATCATCTTTAGTAGGTTTTACTAATTCATTAACACAAGCAAAAGCTGCAAGAAGATTATAGATATTAAATAAGCCTTTTAAAGAAGAGCTAATCTCATAAAGCTCATTTTTAACAGCAAAAACTGCTTCAATACCATCAATTAATGTATAAGCTTTTACACTATATAAAGCAGGATTTTCTATACCATAAGTAATAGCACCTTTTACATTATAAGAAAATTTATAAGCATCTTGATTTATTATTTTTAAGCATTCATCTTGAAAAAAACTTGCTTTACAATTTGCATAATTTTCAAAAGTTTCGTGAAAGTCTAAATGGTCTTGAGTTAAATTAGTATAGATTTTAGCAGCGAATTTCATATCTCCACAGCGATTTTGTGCAATTGCGTGAGAGCTTACTTCCATTACAAAATATTCGCAATTATTTAAAGTTGCAATTTGTAAATACGATAATAATTCTAATAAAAATCCTGTTGTTAAAGATTTTGCCGCAACTTTTTTATCATTACAAAATGCCCCACGAGTTCCACATAAAAATACTTTTTTACCTAAATCAAGCAATATAGAATAAATTGCAGCAGCGGTAGTGGTTTTACCATTTGTGCCTGTTATACCTATAATTTTTATATTTTCATTGATTTTTAAAAGTTCTCTTGCTTTTGCTTCGTTAATTACTAAAGCACCTTTAGATTTTGCATCGTTTTCGTATTTGGAATTTGAATTAGTTAGTAAAAAATAACAACCTTTTTCACATTCATTTGAATTATCTGTTATGTAAGAATTATCTAAATTAACTTTCATAGTTTTTCAAAAGCTTCCTTTCCACCTTCAAGATTTATTAGCGAAATATTGCTATCAATTTGTTCTTTTAAAGCCCTTTCAAGCCCTAATTTTAAAGTGGTATTTGCAGCAGCACAACCATGACAAGCACCAAGTAATTTTATATAAACAACCCCGTTTTTAACACCCAAAAACTCCAAATCACCACCATCATTATGAAGTATGTGAAGCTTTGATTTTAGGACATTTAAACAAGGTTCAATTAATTCTTCATCACTAAATATCATAATTTTTCCTTATTGTAATTTGTGTTATTGTGCTTTAATAAAATAAATATTCATTAACTAAGTTAGATGATAATTTTTATTTACAAATATTTTTTTAGGAGAATAAAATGGCAAAAGAATTAACAAGTGAAAATATTAATTTAGCTAAAAAAGGCGTTGCTTTAGTAGATTTTTGGGCACCATGGTGTGGACCTTGCAGAATGCTTGCACCTGCTATTGAAGAATTAGCAAATGAATTTGAAGGTAAAGCATTAGTGGCTAAAGTTAATATTGATGATTGTGAAGAATTAGCTGCTGAGTTTGGAATTCGTTCAGTTCCTACTATGTTATTTTTCAAAAATGGCGAAATAGTTGATACAGTAATTGGTGCTCAAGCAAAACAAGCTTTAGCTGATAAATTAAACTCACTATTATAATAAAATGATAAATCTAGCAGTATTTGGGGCAAATGGTAGAATGGGTAAGGAGCTAGTAAAACTAGCTTTGGCTGATGAGAATATTGATTTGGTATATTCTTTTACTAAGGAAAATAATGATTATAATGAGCTTTTTAAAGCTAATGTTATAATAGATTTTTCTACTCCTGCTGCTAGTGTTGAGTTACTTGAAAAAGCTAGCTTATTAGATAATCCACCAGCTTTAGTTGTTGGAACTACTGGGCTTAAAGATGAATATTTTAAAAAAGCTAAATCTTATAAAGGTAAGTTTTTTTGGGCTTCTAATACTTCATTGGGTGTTGCAATATTAAATGAACTTACGAAAATTGCTGCACTTGCTTTAAAAGAATTTGATATAGAAATTTATGAAAAACATCATAAACATAAAGTTGATGCTCCTAGTGGAACAGCTCTAACATTAGCAAAAAATGCACTTGAAGCTAGAAATAAAGCTTTAAATAAAGAGCATAAGATTTGCTTTAACAGAGAAGGCAAAAGAGAAGATAACGAAATAGGTTTAGTAAGCCTTAGAGGTGGAAGCGTTGCAGGGTATCATAGCGTTGGATTTTATGGAGATGATGAAAGTATAGAATTAATTCATAATGCAAATTCTAGAGTAATATTTGCTAAAGGTGCTATTAATGTAGCAAAATGGCTTATTACTAAAGAGAATAAAAATTATTCTATGAGTGATTTTGTAGGTGAATTATTAAATAAGTAATTATAAAAATATATTTTATTTTTAAGATTGCTTATAAAATTTACAATTAGTATTGCTTAATAACGAATAAAAATAATACCTTTAAACAATACAGGTTCAAAATTTATAATCGTTATTTGAGCTTAATTTTTACAATATAAGTGATTTATAAAAAGGGCTTTTGCTTTATAAAATGTTTTTAAAATCCTTAAAATGTAATTTAATAATTTTTGTAAAACCTACTAAATAGATTTTAAAATCAATTTATGTGTTAAAATTGATAGAATTTTTTATTAAAACAGATATTAAAATTTTTAAGATTTAAGCTAAGATTTTTTAAAGCTTCACAAAATAAATTAGTATTCAAATTTATGGATTGTATTTGCTTAATTAAAATATTTATAAATTTTTTTATTGCAGAGCAATTGTTGTTGTAAAATAAATTTGTTTTTATATTCTTTTATATTCATAAAATTATATATCAAACTAGAAATAAACTTATAATTCAAAGAATTTGATAAGCATATTCTTATTGATTTATAAGTTTATATTTAATACTAATAAAATACATATTTTAAGTGATATTTAGAAATTACGATTTCTCGTAATTTCTTAGTTTTAATGTAAATCTTTATTTAGTTTAATTGCTTTTTTATTAAAGCCTACTTGAAGTTTTCCATTAGTTGAGTTTAGTCTAAAATGTAGGGCATTTAATCCTGATAATTCTTTAGCTTTATAAACATTTTTATCAAAATTAAAATTAGGATTTGCATTCTTAAGTCCATCACATAATAACAATTCAACCTTGCTTCCACCTAAAATTGCAATACCTGCATCAATTACACAATCATCTCCTAAAACTATTCCTGTAACACTATTTGCTCCTAATAAACATCTTTTACCAACACTAATTGGTGTGCCATCAGTCCCGCTTAATACTCCTAAAATACTTGCACCACCGCCAACATCACTACCTTCGCCTACTATTGCAGAGCTTGAAATTCTACCTTCACACATCACTGAACCTAGAGTTCCTGCGTTAAAATTCACATAACTTGCACCTGGCATAATTGTTGTTCCATTAGCTAAATGTGCTCCTAATCTAACCTTAGAAGTATCTAAAATCCTTGTATTATCAGCTGGGATTATTGTTTGTAAATATCTTGGGAATTTATCTACAAAATCAATTTCAGGATAAGTTTTGCTAAATTTTAATTCGGCTTCAAATTCTCTTAAATATTCTAATTCATAAGGTTTTGAATTGCTCCAAGCAAGATTTTTTAATAGCCCAAAAGCTCCATTTAGATTAATCTCTCTTGGTTTTACGAATTGTCTTGATAATAAATGTAGTTTTAAATAAACACTAGCAATACTTTTAGGTGCTTCATCGCTATTTAGTGCAACTAGAAAAAATCTTTCATTTTTTATATTTTTTAAAGCTGCTTTTAGACTTATTATATTTTCGTGTCTTTTACCATCGTTTTCAAAGCATTCAAAATGTTTTAAGATATTCTTGATTTGCTCTTCTTTAAGCTCGATACAAAACTCACTTTCATTTTTGTAATTATTTAGCGCTAATTCTTTAAAATACACAGCAAAAGTGCCGAAATTTTGCATATAATTTACATTTGCAAAATCAATATAAATTAATTCTTTGCTTTTTTGTCCGAAATACCCAACTCCTAAAGCAAAAGCAAGTGGTTTAAAAAAGTCTTTTTCGCTTTGAACTTTTTCACAAAATTCATTAAAATTATTCATAAAATCTCCTTAAATCATATAACTTGTTTGATATAAAGTAATTAGCTCTTTATAAAGGTCTTCATCACTTCGTTTTTCTATAATACCATTACTTGGAAATAATCCATCATAAATCATTTGAACATTTTTAAATCTATTAGGGTGTAAGTGTGCTAATAGCTTTGCTGATATTTCTTTTCTTACTAAAACGGTTGGCGGGATTAGCCCTGAATGAAGCATTTCTCTAATCATTGATGAACGATATTTTATGTGATGATGAGCTCCGTGTGGGCATGATTTTGTGCTTACCATTACATTGCATTTATTACAAAATACAAATTCAGGTAAAACTATTAGCTCTAAGCCTGTTTTTTTAGATAATTCATCTATGGCTGTATGAGCTAAATTATTATCATAAAACAATCCTAAACCTTGATGATTTTGTCCTATTACTAGCTTATTTGCACCAAATGAACTTGCCAATAAACATTCGTAATTTGGATCAAGGTAAGGGCTAAATAAATCTATGTTTTTTAAATACACAGGGAAAATTCTCTCAAGTGGTAAAAAGTTTTTCGCATAGTATTCAAAGCATTCTTTTTTTGCTTGAAAATTTAAAGAATTTGTATCATATCCTTCAACTACGAAAATTATCACTAAATCAGCCTTATCAATAGTCCATCTTAGCATTCTTTCGTGTGCTCTTGTGATTGGGTCGGCATTTAGGATTAGGGCTGTTATTTTTTTGGCATTATTTTTTTTGATTTTATTATTTAGAGCAGTTTTTACCTTTTTAAATTCATTATTAAAAATCTCAACCTTTCCTGCTATGCAAGGATTTAATTCTTTATCTAATTTGCAAGTATTTGCACTAAATATATTTGTATATGCTTTATCATTATCAAAAGTAGTTGCTTGAGTGATTTTTCCTACTTTTTTATCATTTAATATTAATGTAATTTCATTGTTAAATTGATAGTTTTTAATATTATCATTTAATTCATAATTAGGAGAAAAAGCTAAAGTACAGGCTGATATATTTTTATCAATTGTGGCGGAATTAAATTCTTTAAAAACTTCTTCTTTATTTGGTAAATATCCATTGGTATTAAAAGAATTAATTTCAATTAAACTTAATATACTTAATTCTTTTTCAGTAATTTTTATTTCTTTTATTTTATTTTTTATTGATTCCATATTTTCTCCTTTTTTCCCAAAGTGATTTTCTGCTTAATCCTAATTTTTTACTAAGTTCTGTATCAGAATAGCTTTTTTGCCAATTAATTATCATATTTTTTATGTAATCATCAATTGTTAGAATTTCTCCTAATGCTAGTGTATTTGAATTGTCTTCTAGCTCAATTATATTAAAGCCTTCAATATCGGCATTTCCATTAGTGTGAAATATAAAATTTTGCCCTTTACTAAGCTTGATAATTTGCTCTAATTTAGAGCCTTTTAAAACTTGAAAATTTGTAAAATATCTAATATCTCTATCTCCTACTAATAAATTATTTAGATTAAATGAGCTACTTAAATCAGTAAAATGAATATTTACATTATGAGAAAATACATAATTAAAAACATAGCTATCTGCTAAGATTTGCTTATTTGTTTTTATTAGTGTTGGAAATACTAATCTTTTTGCTGTATGAAATTTTGAATCAATAACTGATTTTATATAGCTACTTAGTGCGGTATTTTGAGCTTTTAGCTTGTTGTAGCCATAAAAATAGTTTATTTTTCTAATAAGCTCTTCTATCATAAAAGGTTTTTGTATGTAATCATACGCTCCAGCTTCAATAGGCATACTAACTGTATCACTACTCACATAAGAAACTAACAATAATATAACGCTATTTTTATGATTTTGAATAACCTTTAAAAAATTATCTATATTAGTAGATAGCAAAATAACATCATAATATTTGTTTTTTATATCTTTAAAATCATTTGCAACTTCACAAATATATCCAGCATCATTTAGCTTTAAAGCCATACTTTGAGCTAAGTAAATCTCATTTTCAACTATTAATATTCTCATACTCGCTCCAATCAAATAATTTCATATTAACAACTACGCTTACGCTTATACCTTCGCATCGCCCAACAAAACCTAGTTTTTCTGTTGTAGTAGCTTTTATATTAATATTGCTTGTTTTTAGGATAGTGATTAAATTTTTTAGCATTTCTTGTTTATATTTTAAGAGTTTTGGTTTTTCAGCACATATTGTAATATCAGCATTAATTAGCTCGTATCCATAAGATTTGCATTTATCATAAGCAAGTTTTAATAGTTGCATAGAATTTGCGTTATGATAATTATCATCATCAGGGCTAAAAGCAGCCCCAATATCTCCTAAGCCACAAGCTCCAAATAAAGCATCAGTAAATGCGTGAGCTAATACATCTCCATCAGAGTGTGCTTTTAGAGCATATTCTTTCCCTAGTCTTACACCTGCTAAGATTAATTCTTCATTTTTATTATCTTCATCTAATTTATGCCCTACATTAGAGTGGCAAAACTCATGAACATCGTATCCATATCCAACAAAAATATCTTTACTTGGCTTTGCTAGATTGAGTAATTTTAATTTTTGCAAGTCATTTTTTGTAGTTATTTTAAAGCTTAATTCATCTCCATTTATAGCTTTTATTGTTCCGTTATTTGCTAATATTGCCGAGCTTTCATCTGTAAAATTTTTTAAATTCGCAGATTTTAAAGCAGAGCTTTTGCTAAGTTGTGGGGTTTGAACCAATCTTAGTTCATTTCTATTTAAATAGCATTGTTTTTCTTCATTATAAATTGTATCAACAATTTTAATAGCTGGAAAAACACAATCATAATTTTTAGCATTTAATATAAGTTCGTTTAATACATTAGGATTGATAAAAGCTCTTGCTACATCAGTAATTAACACATATTGAGAATTTACTTTTTCTAAAGCATTTTCAATACTTTCAAATCTTTCTTTACCGCCTTTAACATAAATATAATTTGGCTCTTTAACTTCATAAAAACAAGGCTCATCACAAACAATTATTATTTTTGAAAACTTATATAATTTCTCAAATTCTTTTGCTAAATATAGCCATAATGGGGATTTATTTATATATAAATTTTGCTTTTTACAAGGTAAATTAAACCTAGTAGAATTACCTGCAGCCAATAAAATAAGCGTTATATCCAACATAATTATCCTTAAAATTATGATTTTGAGTAAGTTTTTAACATAATTTTATTTAAATCTTATCTAAAATGTAACATTTTTATAAATTAAATTAAAAATTGTTACATTCCGTAACAAGTTATAAAGATACTATGATTTTTTTAGCGGGAATTTGAAATTGAATTACATCATTTATTGAGTAATTTTTACATAATTTATTTTTTTTACCAATTGCTTTGATGATTTGATTATTGAAATTTAATGTAAAATAAATTAACTCATCTTTAATATCTATATTTTGAATAATTGCATTAAAGCTATTTTCTTTATTATTTTCTAATTCTATAAAATTAATTTTTGTTATTAATATAACTTCATCAAATAATTTTAGATTTAATTCAGTAAGAGCAGCTACTGAAATATTTGCTTTTATTAAGTCATCACCGCATTTGCAAGTTAGATTTATATAATTTTTCTCATTTTTAATCTCAACTATTTTAGCCTTAATTTTATTTTGAGCTGATAGTTTATAGGTAAAATCATCATTGAGTTTGGCTTTAAATTTGCAAAACTCTTCATATTTTTTTAATATATTTTCACTAAAAGCACTTAATTTACTTCCTTCTTTTCTTGAAGTATTTGAAAATAGATTATACTCACTAGCTTTGCTTATTTCATCAAGACTATCCCAAGCATTTTTATAAGAAATATTCAAATTCTTAGCAGCTTTGCTAATGCTTTTGTCTGTTTTAATTTGTTGTAAAAGCAATATATGTTTTTTTGTAATTTTTACATTATCATTTAAAATAAATTCAATTTCTAGATTAATTTTCATAGTTTGTTCTTAATATTTTTTTGTTATTATTTGCCAAAAATACTAAATATGGAGTAATTTTGTGATAAAAAAATTATTTTTTATCCTTTCTTTGATTACACTAGTAGTTGCGAACGAAATTGATGATTTTGAAGCAGAATTTAATCAAGTAGAAAGAGTAGATAAATTTTATAATTACAATAAAGCTGTTACTAGTTTTAATTATGCAGTTTATAATATGAGTTTAAGACCACTTAGCAATATTTACAATACTATCACTCCTCCAATAGTTAAAAAAGGTGTTAATAATTTTTTCCATAATTTAGGGTCTCCGCTTAGATTTATTACTTTATACTTGAGTGGAGAATTTAAATCAGGAACTGCTGAATTAGGAGCATTTTTAGGTAATACCACATTGGGTTTAGGTGGTATTTTAAGACCTTTTAAATATGAAAAAGAAAGTGATTTTGGCTTGATGCTTGCTAGATGGGGTGTTCCACCAGGAGAGCATATTGTTTTACCATTTTTAGGACCTTCAAATGTAAGAGATGCTTTGGCATTGCCGTTTGATTATGCTTTAAAGCCTAATTTTTATTTAACTAATAATGCTAGTATTAGCGTTTCTACTTTTGGGCTGATTGATAAAACAAGTAGTAATTCTGTTTTAATTAATGAAGCTTATAAAAGTATAAATCCTTATGTAACAATAAGGGATTTTTATGAAAAAAACCGAAAGGAATTAGAATGAAAAAATTATTAATAATAGCTTTAAGCTTAGCAAGTTTATATGCTTACAAAATTGATACTTTTAAAGATGACATTGTTTTAGATGTTGCAAAAATACAAGATATCTTTAAGGGTGATAGCAACGATAAATCACAAGATTTATTTAATTTATTAAAAGATGATTTAGATATTGAATTAATGACGAAATTAGTTCTTTCAAAAAATGCTAATGAGTTAAGCGCTGAAAAATTAGCAGAATTTCAAAGTATTTTTATAGAAAGACTTAAAAAAGATTTTTCATCTAAAATTGATTTGGTTAAAGGCAGCAGCCTTGAATTAACAAGCACTAATATAGATGATAAAAGATGTCAGGCAAATATGAAAGTTGAGTATGAAGAACAAGTTAAAGAAATGATATTTAAGTTTAGAATTATCAATAACGAATGTAAGTTATATGATATTGATATTTTAAATACAAGTTTAATAGCTAGTTATAGAGCTCAGTTTTTAGATATTATAAAACAGAGTGGAATTAATGGCTTATTTGAAAAGCTTAAATGAATAAAATAATTAATTTTCTTCTTGTAAATTCTAAAAAAGTTTTTATGATAACTCTTTTAATTTGTTTAGGGTTATCATATTATTCTACTAAGATAGAAGTCGAAGCAAAATCAACTAGCTTTTTCTTAGAAGATGATAAGGATTTACAACTATTTAATGAAAGTATAAAAACTTTTGGTTCTCAAGATTTTTTAGTATTAGCCTATAAAAGCCAAGGCGATGTCTTTAGTATTGAAAGTATTGAAAAACTTCAAAATATAGAGAAAAAACTATTAAAAATAGATGGTGTTAAATCAGTTCTTAGTATTTTAAATGCTCCATTATTTTTAAGTGATGGAAAAAGTATAAATGAAGGAGCTAATTTATTAAAAGCTAAAGATGAAATAAGTAAAAATAAATTTTATTTAAAGAATTTAATTAGCAAAGATTATTCGGTTGTTGATTTTTTAATATATGCAAATAACCCAGATGATTTGATTGTTACATTAAAGCAATTTGCGCTTGATAATGATTTGATTTTAGGTGGGATGAGCGTTATTGCAAGTGATATGATTACTTATGTTAAATCTGATTTATATGTTTATGGAATAGGGTTGTTTGTATTATTATCAATTGCTATTTTTATATTTTTTAGAAGTTTGTATTTTGTATTTGTTTGTATGTTTATATGCTTAATTTCTCTTTTTAGCACGACGGGAATTTTGGCGATTTTGGGTTATAATATAACCGTTATTTCAAGTAATTATGTAGCATTGGTTTTAATTATTACAATTTCTGTTATAGTGCATTTATTATCTCATTTTTCAGAACTTATAAATTTTAATAAAAATACAGATAGATTAACACAAGTAAGACACACATTATTAGCTAAGGCTAAACCTAGCTTTTATGCTATTTTAACAACCGTAGTTGGGTTTTTAAGTCTTGTTTTTTCAGGAATAAAACCCATTAGTGAATTAGGTGTTATGATGAGCATTGGTATTAGTGTTAGTTTGCTTTTATGTTATTTATATTTGCCTTATTTGTTACTTGCAAAAAAAGATTTTAAAAATGTATATTTTGCTAAAGAGCCTAAGTTTTTATTGTTTTGTGCAAATACTGCAATAAATCATAGAAAAATAGTATATTTTGTAAGCTTGATAATAGTTGTTTTTGCTATTGTTTCAATTCCAAAGCTTAGTGCTGAAAATAGTTTTGTGAATTATTTTAAAGATAGTAGTGATATTAAAAAAGGTTTATTATTAATTGATGAAAAACTAGGTGGAACGCTTCCGTTAGATGTAATTGTTAAATTTAACGATGAAGACGATGAACAAGCTGATGAGTTTGCTGAATTTTTAGATAATAGTGATAAGTACTATTTAACACCATCAAAAGTAGAAATTCTAAAAAAAATTCATAATTTCTTAGAAAATCAAAATTATGTAGGCAGTGTTTTAAGCCTTTATTCGCTTTTAGATTTTGCAAAATCTATGAATAATGGTAAAGATATTGATGGCTTTTTGCTAAATATATTGCAAAATAACCTTGAAGAAAGCACTAAAAAGCAAATTATTTATCCATATTACAACGAAAAATCAAAAGAATTTAGAATAGCAATTAGAATGGTTGATAGTGATAAAACTTTAAAAAGAGCTAAATTTTTAAAAGATTTAAATGATAATTTAAGAGAACTTACAAAAAATGATAATATAAATATTCAAGTAAGTGGAGTTATGGTGCTTTATAACAATATGCTAAGCTCACTTATAAGTTCTCAAGTAGATACTCTTAATTTTGTTATACTTAGCTTATTTGCATTGTTTTTAATAATTTTTAGAAATATAAGATTTAGTATTATTGGAATAATTGCTAATTTAATTCCTATTTCATTATTGTTTGCGATTATTGCTTTTAGCGGGCTAAGCCTTGATTTAATGAGTATTACAATTGCAGCAATTTCTATTGGAATTGGAGTTGATGATATAATACATTATGTGCATAGGTTTAAAGAAGAAATCAAAAAAAGGAATTTAAATGATGCTATTAGGGCAAGTCATCAAAGTATTGGTTCAGCACTTTACTATACAACTTGCACTATTGTTTTAGGATTTTGTCTTATGATGAGCTCTAATTTTACACCTACTATTTATTTTGGATTACTGACTGTTTTAGTTATGATTTTATTATTATGTGGTTCTTTGTTTTTATTACCATCACTTATAATTAGTTTATATTTTAAGGGTTATTTTAAAAACGAATTATCAAAGAAGGATTTAAGTGCTTAAGTTTAATAATATAATTTGGCTTTTAAGAAAAAATTTTTTTATTACTTTTATTTTACTTGTATTAGTATTATTTTTTAGTTTTTATGTAAATTTTACAACAGTCAATGATAAACTAATTAATAATAACAAATTGATTTCTCATAGTATTCAAAATGCTATAAAACAGCATAAAATTAGACTAGATTTATATTCAAAAGCACTTGAGATGAATCCTAGTTTAAAAAATTTAGACTTAAATACATTTTCAGCATTTTATTATCTTAATGAAGATGGAGAAGTTTTAGATAAAATTAGCAGTGATGAAGTTGACCCTTTAAAAAAATTCATAGAAATTAATACTAGGAATTTAACTGGCAAAACTACTTATATTAGCGAATTAATTACTACTAAAGACTTACAAAGTAGCATATATTTTGCAAAAAAATTAGAGAATAATAAAAATACATTTTTGGTTGCAAAGCTTGATTTAAAAGAACTTTTAAAAAGTGTGAATAAATTTAATACTGATTATATATTGGTAGATTCTTTTGGTAATGTTTTGTATTCAAGTAATCAATCAAAATTAGATTTATCTGTCAATGTAAATGAGTTTAGTTACTATTGGTATTTATCTGGAATTTATCAAACAGCAAGTAATTCTGATAATATTATTAAAGAAGTAGAATATAGCGGCTTTAATGTGAGAAGCTTTATATCTGTAAGCGAGTATTTTAATTATTATTTTGTGTTAAGTGCATTTTTGCTAATAATATTAGTTATGTATTTTTGGAACGCTTATCTTGATTCTATGTTGGTTGAAAATGGTTTAGTAAGACAAGTAAGGTATTGCTATGATTTACAAGGTGCTAGCGATATTGATGAGTTTCAAAATTTTGAGCTAATAGAAGGCTCTGATTTAGAAGATTTGCAAAAACAAACGGCATTTTCAGTTCTTGAATATAAAGATATTAAAAAAGAATATAGAGAATTAGAACAAAGACTTAGCTCTATGTTTAGTAAAAGCACAATTCCTATGCTAATGATTGATGCTTTTACGGCTAAGATTTTTAAAGCAAATCAATCAGCACTTGATTTTTATAATCAAAAAATTACAGGTATGTCTAAAATGAATTTGTATATGCTTGGTAAAAAAGAGCAAAGAGATACCATTATAGACCCGATAAATTTTGCAAACAATATGCAAAATTCTATTAAAAATCAAGGATTTTATATACAAACTGAACACTATGTGAATGGAGAAGACTTTAAAGAAGTTAAAATATATCCATTCGTTATGAGATCAGAGAGATTTTGCTACGATATTTTGATGATTTTAGATACTAATATGGTTAGTAAAAGTTATGAAAATATTAAATCTCAATATGAAGCTTTAGAAAAAAGTTTCATTATTACTATGAATTTTACCCTTAAAGGTGGTAAGTTAAAAATAAGAAGTTGTAGTAAAAATATAGATAGAATTTTAGGCTATACAGCTTTAAGTTATGCTTATTTTAAAGAGCTTTTACATAAAAGTAGCTATCCTGCTTATATTGAATTTTTATTAAAATTAAAAAATCTTAAAGATAATAGTTTTACAAATTATTCTAAAGTAATTGAACAAAATTTATATTTAAGACAAAATAATGGTAGATATGCAGAATTTAAAGTTAGCTTTAATATTTCAAGAGATTATAATTATGATAGTAAACAAGCTAGGTTTTTAAACATAACAGCTCATCTTGCTTTATTAAAACAAGATATATTAGAAGATGAAATAAAAGAACCTATATCTTTTAGTGATATTTATAAACAAAGTAATTCTATCATAGGTATATTTGATAAAGAATTTAAATGTATTAGTGCTAATAAAGAACTAAGAAATTTATTAAATACTCAAAATGTACCTAAGATATATTTAAAAGACTTGTTAGCAAAAGAACAAGATAAAATTATTGCAAATATATTAGATGGCAAAACTTGTTCTATTAAGGATATTGTTTATTTAAAAGACTTTAATAACATATTGCATCCTAATAAATTAAGCTATGTTGTAACTAAGAATTCTTTAGGTGAGAATTTATATTGTTTAATTTTTAGACAAGAATACGACCCAGCAGAATTGGATAATTTTGTTGTATTTTGTAAAAATAGAATTGTAAATAATGAGAATTTAGATATTTTGTATTGCGAATATTACTATAAAGTAATTGGCAATAGAATTAACAATAATGAATCTTTTGATAATTTAGATTTTGATAAATTCTTAAATAATATTAGAAATTTTGATTTTACTAATGAAGAATTGGCTATTAAAGCAGATTATATGAGTAGATTAGTATCTTTAGTGAAAGAAAAAAATAGAGATAAAATTATGCAAATGTATGAAAACGGAAATAATATTTTTATAGGAGATATATATGAGCAAAGCTGACATATTAGTAGGTATTCAGTGGGGAGATGAAGGTAAAGGCAAAGTTGTAGATAAATTATGCGCTAACTATGATTTTGTATGTAGGAGTGCAGGAGGACACAACGCAGGTCATACTATTTGGGTTGATGGAGTTCGTTATGCTTTACATTTATTGCCTAGTGGTATTTTACATCATCGTTGTAAAAATGTAATAGGAAATGGGGTTGTATTAAATCCTGAAGTTTTGATTACAGAAATGGCTCAATTTGATAATTTAGAAGGTAGATTATTTATTAGTGATAGAGCTCATCTTAATTTAAGTTATCATGCACAAATTGATATTGCTAAAGAAAAATTTAAAGGTGATAATGCAATAGGAACGACTGGTAAAGGAATAGGACCTTGCTACGCTGATAAGATTTCAAGAAGTGGGCATAGAGTAAGTGAGTTGCTTGAACCTGAAAAACTTTGTAATGCAATTTTGAAAGATTTTGTGATAAATAAACCATATTTTGATACTTTAGGCGTAAATGCACCTGATGCAAATGAGCTGTTGGCTAATCTTAAAAGATATAAAGAAATGTTAGCACCATTTATTTGTGATACTACAAGACTTATATGGAAAGCTTTAGATGAAGATAAAAAAGTCTTATTAGAGGGAGCTCAAGGTAGTTTATTAGATATTGACCACGGAACTTATCCTTATGTAACTAGCTCAACAACTATTGCTGCAGGAGCTTTAAGTGGTTTAGGATTAAGTCCTTATGAAGCAGGCAAATCAATAGGAATAGTAAAAGCTTATACTACAAGAGTTGGACACGGACCTTTCCCTACAGAAGATAAAACAGAGCAGGGCGAAAGAATAGGCGAAATAGGAAAAGAAATAGGTGTTAGCACAGGTAGAAAAAGACGCTGCGGATGGTTTGATGCAGTAGCTGTAAGATATACTGCTAGATTAAATGGGCTTAGTGAACTTGCTTTAATGAAATTAGATGTTTTAGAAAATTTTGATAGCATTAAGATTTGTAAAGCATATGAATATAAGGGCGAAATAATTGATTATGTTCCAGCTGATTTAGAAAATGTAAAACCAATTTATGAAAGTGTTGATGGCTTTGGTAAAATTTATGGAATTAGAAGATATGATGATTTACCTGTAAATGCGAAAAAATATATCTCAAAAATTGAAGAATTAGTTGGTGTAAAAATAAAAATGATTTCTACTTCTCCTGAGCGTGAAGATACAATCATTTTATGAAATTTAAACAAATATTAAGTGTAAAAAAGCAAGCTTTACAAAATGCAGAGCTTGCTTTAAATAAAGCAAAACTTAAAAAAACTGCAATTGAACAAGAATTTGAATTAGTAAAAAAAGAATTAGACACATATCCAGAACCAAAAACTATACTTGAAATAAAATTAGCAAATGAAGCGATTTTTTTTAATTTAAATAAACAAAAAGAATTACTAGAGAAAATTAGTTTATGTGAAAAAGAGATAGTGCATTTTACTCATTTGTATAAAAAAGCTTCGCTAGATTATGAGAAAATAAAATACTTACACGATGAAGAAATTAAAAAAAAGAAAAAAGAATTTGAAAAAAAACAAGCGTTAGAGTTAGATGAGATTGCAACAATGAGATTTTTTGCAGCTAATCAAGATATAAATTTGTAAGGGGTATATGTATATGTTACACACAAAATGTGGCGAATTTTTAAAAAAATAATTGATTATAAAAGTTGCTTAAAGCTTTATATAATAGGGTTTTAAAGAGCTTTTAAAAGCGTAAAAACTAATGCACAAAATCACGCACATGTAACATATATAATTTCTCTCCAACTTCACAAAACGCACAAAATTGAATTTATATTGCAAAGCCCATGAATTGGCATTGTTACGATTTTGAATGTAGTTTAAGTTTTCAAAAATAATATTAAAATAAACTTAAAAAAAATATACTTGGTAAAAACTCATTGCAACTCTAATGCAACGCAGTTTCAAGTTATTTTTTAAATAAAATTAAATTGATAAAATAAACTTAAAATAATCTTAATAATGCGTTTAAGGAAACTTTGCTTATTTTGATAATTTTTATTAATTTAAAAATAAAGCTTAAATTAAACTTATATATTTTTAACAAAAATAATGTAAAAACGATAGTGCTAAAATGTATGATTTTGATTAAAGGAGTTTTGATGAGTGGTAAAATAAAAATGAATGATTTTGATAATTTTAACAAAGAAGTCAATAATATGCTAAGTGATTTAAAAGACCCGCATTTGCGAACAATATTAACAACAAAACTAGCATTAACTTTACAAAATCAAATAGAAGACAGATTTATAGAACAAAATGATTTTGAAGGTAATGCTTGGGTAGATAGAAAAAAAACCAAAATTCCAAAAAATCCACGCAAAAAACCAGTAGAAAATAAAAATTTATTACTTAGAAAAAGTGGGAATTTAGCAGATAATTGGGATAATAAAAGTGATGCGGAAGGCTTTGTAGTGTTTAATAATTCCAAATCATCTGGCGGTTTTCCTTACGGCTTAGTTCATGCTTTTGGTTCTAAACATGTGCCTAAAAGAAGCTTTTTACCGCTAGTAGAAAAAAATGGCTCTTATGATTTTAATGATAAGTATAAAAAATGTGTGATGGATGAAATATATGATTTTTTTGACAAAGAGCTTGATAAGTATAAGGGTAAGAAGTAGATATGATATAATTAGTAAAGTATGTTTTTATAAGGATTAGTGATGTTAGAATTAAAGCCTGAATATAAACTCTTACAAATTGAGATTAAAAAAGCAGTTAGAAAATTTGCTAAAGGTAGCAAAAAAATATTTAGACAAACAAAAGCTAATCTAACTGCATTTATAAACAGACTAAAAAAACCTTATAAATATAATTATTTCACTATCAAAGAATGTCAAAAACTTCAACAAAAATTTAAATCAAATAAAAGATATTTAAAAGCTCTTTAAAAAGCTTTTAAAATAAAAGCTTTTCTTTTATTTTGCAATATTTATGCTTAAATTCTTTATATATAAAATAAAGGATTTAAATATGGAAGAAATCATTGAAAAACTAAAAGATATATTATCAAGCGAAGGTTTAATAAACATAAAAGCAAAAGATATAGCAAATGCTCTTAAAATCCACCCTGACACTTTTAATTCAATGAAGTTTAGAAACGCTATACCTTATAAACAAATTCTTAATTTCTTACACGAACGAAATATCAATATAAATTATTTCTTCTACGGCACATCACCTAAAAATACTTTAGAATGCGAAAGCACATATCGTATCTTAAAGCTATATAAAACAAACGCTTCACTTGGCGGTGGTGGATATAACGAATATTTAGAGAGTGAAGATATTATCATAGATGATAAATTACTAAGCCGTTTTAAAGCTAAAAAATGCGATTTGATTACATGCTATGGTGACAGCATGGAGCCACTTATTCAAAACAACTCTATATTATTATGCGATAAACAAAAAGCCTATAAAAACTCAAATATTTATGCTGTAAATACCGCCGATGGTCTTTTTGTAAAGCAAGTTTTTATGAAAGACAATGGCTGTATCTTACGCTCCATAAACACAGCTTATAATGATGTATTTTATTCGCATGGAGAGTATATGATAATAGGCGAAATCATTGCAGAAATTAGAAGTTTAAGATAAAATATTATAATATAGTGAGGATTAAACCTCACTCTTAAAAACTAGCAAGGGCATTCTAACCTAACTTTTAAAAACTAGCGAAAAAAATTTTATTTTAAAAGGAGATAGCATGAGTAAATGCTTAAATTCCTTAAAAACTAGCACTTTAAAAGCACCTTTTGCATGGATTGGTGGCAAGAGCAAACTTGCTAAAGAGATTATTGCTTTAATGCCAGAGCATAAAACTTATATAGAAGTTTTTGGTGGGGCATTATCTGTGTTTTATCAAAAACAACCATCAAAGGTTGAAGTGGTAAATGATATAAATGATGATTTGATTAATCTGCATTTGTGTATCAAAAATAGACCACAAAGTCTAATGCTATGTTTATCATCAATGCTAGTGAGTCGTAAGATATTTGAAATGATAAAAAACAAAAATCTAAAGCCTAGAAACGACATAGAAAAAGCAGCCTTTTATTACTATCTAATAAGTAATTCATTTGGTGCAAATACAAGCCAATTTGCAATGAGCAAAACAAGAAAGCCAAAAAGGTTGGTAAAAGACTTTAATGAGTATTCAAAAAGGTTTAAAAATGTAAGCATTGAAAACAAAGACTATGAGTATATTTTAAAGCAATATGATTATAAGGACGCATTATTTTATCTTGACCCTCCGTATGTGGGAACAGAAGACTACTATCAAAATACAGGTGGATTTAACATAAACGAGCATAAGAGACTATGTGAGTTACTAAAGAATATTAAAGGCAAGTTTATACTTTCTTATAATGATTGTTCTTTAATTAGAGAGCTTTATGCAAATTTTAATATAAAGCAAACAAGCGTAAGCTATTCTTTAAATAGTGCAGTTGCTAGAAAAGAAAGTAAAGAGTTGATTATTATGAATTATAAAAATAAAGCATAATAAAATAACCTTTTTATATAAAGCTAATACGCTAAAATAACAAGAACTTTAAAGCAAAGGAGAGCTTATGAAAAAGTTATTGTCATTGTGTGTATTAGCTTTAGTTTGTAGTGCGGTGGGGATTTATGATACTGAGCCCACACTAAGTTACACTCAAGCAAGATTATATGATGAGTGCATT
>NZ_JACGAV010000012.1:0-55302 GCF_020137645.1 Campylobacter sp. RM12637 | reverse complement strand
TGATTGAAATATCCTAATTTAGACACTTTTTAGCTAAAAATAATATTAAAAAACTAAAATAAACATTTTTTAAGGAAGTAATTATGAATATTTTATTGCTTGAAGATGATTATTTATATGCTACTAGTATTTGTGAATATTTGCAAGATTTAGGATTTAGTGTTGATGTTTTTAGTGATGGCGACTTAGCCTGTAAAACTATCGCAAATAAATTTTATCATCTTTATATACTTGATATAAAAGTAATAAATACTAATGGCTTTGATGTATTAAGTTATATAAAAAGCTTAAATATTACTAACCCTATTATGATGATGACTTCAAGAACTGATATAGCAAGTATTAAAAAAGGATATGAACTAGGCTGCAATGAATACCTTAAAAAACCTTTTGAACTAGATGAATTAAAATATAGAATTAAAGAATTATTAAAACAATTTTTTAACACTCAAAGTAATGATACAATCACAATTTCAGGCGAGTTTGTATATGATTATATTTCTAAAAGTCTTAGCAAAAATAAAACTCTAATAGAGCTTACTAGTAAAGAAATCACATTGATTGAATATTTGTTAAGCAATAAATCAAGTTATGTAAATGTAAGCAGTATTTATGAATATGTATGGGGGGGGGCAAATGAAGAATTTGAAACCAATGGCTCAAGCGATGTAAGAGTATATGTAAAAAGAATTAGAGCAAAAACTTGCGATGATTTTATAATATCATCTAGAGGACTTGGCTATAAAATCAATGTCTAAGCAAACAATACTATTAACCCTTATAGCTTTAGTAATATCAATGTTAGCTATAAATATATTGAAATTAAGTGTAGCTAATGATAAAAACTCTACACTATTAGAACTAGCAAGTTATATAAATAAGGATTTAAATAACTTACAAGATATAAAAATATGTATTTTCAATAATGAAGAAATTTTAAAATGCGAACTTGATATAAACTATATAAAAGATGATTTTATATATAAAACTCATAATTCTTTGCTTTATTACAAATTCCAAAAACAAATAAACAATACAACATACAATGTGGTGCTATCAAAACCTTGCGTTTATAATAAAAGCATAATCAATGCTGCTATAGTATTTGGTGGGGGAACTTTTATATTATTTGTTTTAATTTACTTAGTTTATAAAAACAATATCAAAAGTTTAATTTGGTATAAAAACACTATGAATACATTTTTTTATGATGCAATGCACGAGTTAAAAACGCCATTGGGTATAGCCTTATTAAATGCTGATATGTTAGAAAGTAATAAATATCAAAAAAGAATTAAAGCAGCACTAAATCAAATGAAAACAACATATGATGATGTAGGATTTTATATAGAAAATCCAAATGCTAAATACCCACTAAAAAATATTAATTTTTCTAATTTTTTAAAAACAAGAATTGATTTTTTTAATAGTATTGCTAGTATGAAAAGTGTGGAATTTCATTTAGAAATCACTAATGATTTATATGTATTAATCAGCGAAGTAGAGTTACTAAGAATTGTAGATAATAATATTTCAAATGCAATTAAATATACAAAAGTTAATTCTAAAATTACAATATCTTTAAACCAATCAAATGAAAAAATAATTTTTATAATACAAGATGAAGGAATTGGCATAAAAGATACAAAAAGAATTTGGCAAAGATATGCTAGAGAAGATTTAGCTAAAGGTGGATTTGGCTTAGGTCTTAATATAGTAAGAAATATTTGTAAAAAATACGATATTGTATATGAAGCATTTAATTATGAAAAAGGGGCTATTTTTAAATACTCTTTTAAATCATAATTTTTTAATTTAATCTTAATTTAAAAACTAAAAAATATAATTAATTAACTTGAAATCTTAATTTAAAGGTGCATAATGAAAAAAGTCCTCATATCACTACTTGTAATATCTAATCTTTATTCTTATGAATATACAAATAAAGTTCATCCTTTCGGAATGTATTTTGGAACTCAAAACCATAAACAACATACAGATATAGATTTAGCTGATTGCGTTATAAATAATACAAGAAATAATGATAAAGGCAGAAGCGCTTGTTTTCAACTTTATCAAATCTTTAACATAGATGATCATTTTAACAGAACTGATGCTGAAGACGAGCAAAGAATTATTGTAAATTGGGGATTTAATTGGGATTATGCTTGGGCTAAACTAGATTATCAAAATAGCATTGTGAAAAAATTTGGCTATTTTCAAGGCAATCAATCATCTCATCATACCGATTCAAGAAGATTTAGAGAAAATGTATTTTGTGTAAATTACGAAGATAATGCAGCGGGAACTAATTATAATCCTAATAATTATGATGATTTTATTTCTCATCAAAACTCAAAACCTAAAAAGCTAGATAGTGTAAAAAATACTGAAATTACTTTTCCAATGAAATCTTATTTTTATGATGAATCGTATATTCAAGATGTGTTTAAAGAATTTGAAGTTAATACAACAGGCAAAATCATACTTTTAGCAAGTAGCAATAATGATTCAATTTTTAGCTATTTTTTAAGCGAACAATTACTAAATAATGAAAAAAACTCAAATGCTTATAGATTTGCAAATACTTATCTAGGCTATCAGCACGGCTCAAGCACAACTTCTGATAGCGAAAACGCATACAATGATTTTGTAAGATTTATGAAAAGCAAAGGTTGTAGATTAAATCCTGACCAAGGATTTGCTAGCGGAATACCTTTAACGCTAGATGAGAACGAAGTAGGTGCGACATTAACTGATAATGCTTATTATACAAACGATGAATGTGCTAAATATTCAGAACAATTTTTCTTAAAAAATAATGCCTTGTATTCTCCTAAAGAATTTTTAAAAGGTAATGCTAAATGGGGATTTTTAAATAATCAATATTTCGCACAAAATAAATCAGGACTAAGCAAATGCTACACATTTAATATGGAATATTACGATGGATATTACTTTTCTAGCAATGGATATTACAATGAAAAAAGTCAGTGGAAATCAAACGAATATAAAACCTATGATATAAAAGCTTTAAGGCTTAGGAATTTCGTTTATAACAACAATCAAGCACTTGCAAATGCTAAATATATTCAAAGATTTTCTCCTTACATAGATACAACACAAGAAAGAAGTATTTATAGTATTCATAAAACTAGAGATGGAGCAATAGGCGAAAAAGCAATATATAAAGAAATCAAAAATTCAAAAGATTGTATAATCAAAGTTGCACCTGGATTATTTGATATACGAAAAGAATGTAAGAATTCAAAATACAAACAAAACGGCATAAGAGAAAGAGCTGGAATTATGCCTAAAGATATAGGTAATCAAGAAAATATAAGCACAAAAATCTTTAGCCTACATTTAAGACCAACTTCATTAAAAGAAGAATATAAATACTATAAAGACAATATGAAAAAATACACAGCAAGTCCAGGGGATTTATACGCTCATTTAAAAAATCCAAAATATTTTACATCTACAGATATTGTAAATTGGGGTAAAAATTATGGAGATGGGAAATTCCCTGCTGATACAATTGTAGGCATTTATAAAAATAAGCCTGAAATTAATGCTAATTTTAAATTCTTATTCTATCCTGACGCAAATAGCACTAAATTTAGTTTAATTTCAAAAGATTTAAATCCAGCAGGCAGTGCAAAAGTAGGAGATAAAACATATCCTATATTTAATAAAATTCCTGAAGTTCATATAACTCCATTTTATAATGGTCAAAACTTAGAAAAAAGATATGATTATACAAAGACTAAAGATGGAAATTATATAAAATGTTGTGATAAAGATTTAAGCAAATATTATGTAGATTTAAGAGTTCAAATTAGCACTTTAGCAAAAAATGGAAATGATTACAATATTGTATCAAGACAACCAAGTGTAATTTATTATGAACTAGATTTAGATTACGCTAATTCAGAAAACTTAGAATACTTCATAAGAGAACTTAGCTTTAAATTAAAAGAACCATCGTTAATAGAAATTACAACAGAAAGAATTTACGATAACGACAAAAGACCTATGTTTGAAGTAGATAGTAAAAATATCATAAAGGGCGTTAGTGAGACTGCAGCATTTATTTTAACAGATGAAGAAATAGTGCAAAAACAACACTATTTTGGAAGTATCTGGAAAATATTAAATAGAAAACCTAGTCTAGGAGAAGATTTAAGACCTAGTATTAAAGACTTAAATGATAAAAAAGCAAAAATAGCTAATGATACATATACAAGAATGGTTGGAGATAATGTATATATAGGTTTTGTTCATGTAGCTGATAAAACTAGAATTAGTTTCTTTTCTAATACTGCAAGTGTAAATCACGATGATGGAAGAGCTACTAAGGTTTTAATATACGATAAAGATGATTTTAGAGTAAATCCTGATAATCAAATGATGGGAGATTTTATAATTGAATTTATCAATATAACTCCAGGTCGCCACGATATTTGCTATACTCAAAAAGATATGCAAGGTAAATTATTAACCCCTACTCCAATATGCAAAAACTTTATGGTAAGACCAGCTGAAATAAAAATAAATGATTTTGTTACTAAAGCAGGAGAAGGATTAAAAAAACCTTTACCAACTACCCTTAAAGCAAGTGTATTAGATACCCAAGATAGAAAATTAAGTATTAATTCAAATATAGGAATTAAAGAAGCTAAATTAAAAGTTACAAATAGCAAAGGTAGTTTTTATACATTTGATTTAGAAACAAGTGCTTATAACAAAATTAGCCAACTAAATCCTATTAATTTTAAACGCAATAATAAAGATTATAGTTTTGATATGGTAATTGCCTATCCTTTTGCTGGAAGTGGAATTATTGAGTTTAAAGACAATGATTTTGTAGGAAGTGATATTACTAATAAAAAATGTGAAAATACTGGATTTTCAAATACAATCAACGCTAATGGAAAAATATCTTGTCATATATTAATTAAGCCTATTAATGCTGATTTTACTAGCTCATCTACTACGAATTTAAATAATATAAAAACATCTGATGGTTTATCTGATGCTGTTTTATTTTCTGATGAAGTTGTAGGACAAAGCGAAGCTGATTTGGGTAAATGTTCTGGTATAAATTGTGATTTTACACATTCACTAAATATACCTGTAAATATAGAAAATAAAGGTTCAAGTTCTGCTAATAGCTTAGAATATGTATATAAGTATTTTCCTAGCGATATTGATATAGATTTTGATTTAAATTTCTTAGATAATAACGATACTCAAGCTAGTAGTAGATATAGAATTTATACAAATAAATTAAGTATTAAAAATATGAATATCACAAATCAAAAAATCAAAATGACTTTAAGCGCTAGCAATACTACACTAAATGCAATTTTTGATTCAAAAATGCAAAATTTAGATAACGAAGTTAATAAAAATTTAAATACTCTAAGTAGCGTTGCTAAAAAATACGAAGCAAGTCCTGATGATTTAGAATTTATTACAAAAATAGGCTATACGAAATTCCAAAAAACAAATGACTTAGCACCTAGTAAAGACATTTTAAATAAGCCTGATGTAAATGAATTTAATCTTGATACTACAAGTAGCATAACAATAGATAAAGGAACTCCTGTTAATTTTACAAAAAATTATCCATTTATTTTTGCTTATGCAATGTATAAAGATACTAAAGCAGATGCGGGTAAAAAATATAAAAAATTATTACCGAGTGATTTAAAATTAAAATATATAAATACAACTGGTAAAATTAGCGAATTATATACAAGCGCAACTACTAGCGGACATTATTATCTAAAACCAATTGCTGATATTATTAATAATATTTCTTTTACAAGTGATTACAATTCTAATATCAACAAACTTACCGATGGAAGTATTGAACTTGAATTATCAAGTGATAAAAAAACTAATGAATATATAAAAGATTTAATTAGAATGCACTCAAATAGCGAAATTAGTGCAAAAGAAAGCTTTAGCGTAGAATACACTAAATAATTTTTTAGGAATTTAAAATAAATCAAATTATTTTAAATTCCTTTTAATTTTTAATATAAAAATGCCTTTTTATAATTCTTACTATTTTTTAAGTTTGTATGTTTATAATTTTAGCTTTATTTTTTACAAGGAGATTTTTTGGACCCCAGTTATACGGCATTAATGCTGTTTTTAGCATTGTTTTGTGTTTTTTTAAATGGATTTTTTGTATTATCTGAGTTTAGTATTGTCAAGATTAGAAAAAGTAAGTTAGAAGAATTTGTAAATCAAAAAAGAGCTAATTCAAAACTAGCTTTAGAAATGTATAAAAATTTAGATACTTATTTATCAGCTACTCAATTAGGTATTACTTTAAGTTCTTTGGCTCTTGGTTGGTTAGGAGAAAGTTCTGTCGCTGTTTTATTAAATAAAATTCTATCAAGCTTTGATGTAAATCCTATAGCAATACATAGTATTTCTGTTGCTATTTCTTTTATATTAATTACACTACTTCATGTAGTTTTAGGAGAAATTGTTCCAAAAAGTATAGCAATTGCAAAAACTGAAAGCATAGTTTTATGGATAGCAAGACCACTTTATTTATTTAGAATAATTTTTGCACCTTTCATAGTTACATTTGATTTCTTATCTTTATCTATATTGAAAATATTAAGAATAAAAACAAACGAGCACGCAGCTCATTCTGAAGAAGAAATTAAATTCATAGCAAGCGAAAGTCAAAAAAGTGGCGTTTTAGATGAATTTGAAACCGAACTCATACAAAATGCTGTTGATTTTAGTGATATTGTAGCGAAAGAAATAATGACTCCTAGAAGAGATATGATTTGCTTAAATAAAGTTAATTCATACGAAGAAAATATAAAAATAGTTCATGATTATAAACACACTAGATTTCCTTTTATAGATGCTAGTAAAGACAATGTTTTAGGTATGATTCATATTAGAGATTTATTAGATAATCAAAATAAAGATTTAAATGAATGTGTAAGAAAAGTTCTATTTGTTCCAGAAAATATTAGTATTTCAAAGGTTCTTGTTCAAATGAATAAAGAGCAAATTCATACAGCCATAGTAATTGATGAATATGGTGGAACAGCTGGGCTTTTAACTATGGAAGACATTATTGAAGAACTTGTTGGAGATATAAACGATGAGCATGATAAAAAAGAACAAGATTTCAGAAAAATTAACGATAATGTTTATATAGTAAATGGAAGACTAGATATTGAAAGTGTTGAAGAAATTCTAGATATTAAATATGATGATGAATTAGAAGAACTTACAATTGGTGGTTATGTCTTTAATCGTTTAGGACATGTTCCAAGTGAAAAAGAAAGATGTGAAGATGAGCATTGTTATTATGAAATAAAACAAATGCAATCAAATAGTATAAAATACTTAAAAATAATCAAAAAAACAAAGGAAAAACTATGAATAAATATAGATTAATTACTAGAAGTGATATGGATGGACTTGTATGTGCTGTTTTGCTTAAACATATGGATTTAATAAGTGATATTAAATTCGTTCATCCAAAAGATATGCAAGATGGAACAATAGAAATTACAAATAATGATATTGTTACAAACTTACCATATTGTCCTAATGCTTATTTAGTGTTTGACCATCACGAAAGCGAAAGTATTAGAAACGGAAAAGCAGATAATCATATAATTATTCCAGATGCACCAAGTGCTGCTAGAGTTGTTTATGATTATTATGAAAAACAAGGCGTAAAATTTCCTGAAGAATGGCACGATATGATGGTAGCTGTTGATAAAGCAGATAGCGCTCAATTTTTAATGGAAGATGTACTTGAGCCTAAAGGTTGGGAATTCTTAAGCTTTTTAATGGATAGTAGAACTGGACTTGGTAGATTTCACGATTTTAGGATAAGCAATTATAACCTTATGATGGATTTAATTGATTATTGTAAAAATCATAAAATTGATGATATTATGAAATTACCTGATGTAGTAGAAAGAAGCGATTTATACATTAAATACGAAAAAGAGTTTAAAGAACAACTAAAAAGATGCTCTAAAGTTTATAAAAACCTTGTTGTTTTAGATTTAAGCAAAGAAGAAATCATTTATCCAGGTAATCGCTTTATGATTTATGCACTTTATCCTGAATGCAATATATCAATTCATAAAATCTTAGGATTTAGAGGTCAAAATATGGTTTATGCGACAGGTAAAAGTATATTTAATAGAACTAGCAAAACAAACATAGGTGAGTTAATGTTAAAATACGGCGGTGGCGGACACGAAGCTGCTGGGACTTGTCAAGTTGCTCACGAAAATGCAGATATTGTATTAAATGAATTAATTGCTAAAATTAACGCTGATGGTTAATCTTTCTTGCTCGTTTTAAATTCTTATATTTAAAACGAGTTTTCTAATAAAAATCAAAAAAATATAAAAACTATAAAAAATAAAATTGGAAAAATTATTTGAAGTTATGAAATGGTGCTTAGGGGGAGACTCGAACTCCCGACCTCCGGCTTATGAGACCAGCGCTCTAGCCAGCTGAGCTACCTAAGCGTGAATAAAAAAAGCAAATTATATATATTTTTGCTTAAAATTTTATAAAATTAAAAATATTTCTAATAAATTGCGTATTAAACTTGCCAACTATGCTATTTAAAAACTAATTTTGCTATATTTTTACACAAATACTAATATTTTTTTTGTTTTTTAGCTAAATATTGTTTTTTTATTGTAAAATAGGGCTTTTAATCAATATTAAGGAGTTTTAGATGACTAAAGCAGATTTTATTTCATTAGTTGCTGAAAAAGCAGAAATTACTAAAAAAGATGCTACAACTGCAGTAAATGCTGTATTTGAAGCACTAGCTGAGTCTTTAGAAAAAGGTGAATCAATTCCATTTAATGGTTTTGGAACTTTCTCAACAACTGATAGAGCAGAAAGAACTGCAAGAGTTCCAAGCACAGGTAAAGAAATTAAAGTTCCAGCAACTAAAGTTGTTAAATTCAAAGTTAGCAGCGTGTTAAAAGAAAAAGTTGCTGCAACAGCTTGCAAAACTGGTAAATGTGGTAAGAAAAAGAAATAATTACCCAATTTAGTGGCGTTTTTAAATGCCACTAAATATATATTTTTTTAGTATAAATACTCAACGCTTTTAATTCTTTTTTCCCAATTTTATAATAAATATATTTTAGGTAGTTTTTAATATCATCATTACTAATTTTTCTTGTATTTGAATAATAATCTAAAATATAATTAGGTATTTTTATTCTTTGATTTGCAGTTAGATTTTTTCTTATAAAAGGTTTTAAAATTCTTTTTGCACTATTATGATTTTTAATACTTGAAAACCTTGCAAACATAAAAGGCAATTTAGTTAATTCATACCATTTTTCACACATATCAATGTATTTTTCTTTATTATTTACATATTCTTTTAGTGCCTTATCTCCAATAATTACTTTACCATTTAATTTTAAAACCTTAGCTAAAGCATTTGAAGTGGCTGATTCTTTATCATTTTGTGCATTTGAGTTCTTTTCAACTAATACACTTAATACCTTTTTGTTAGCGCAAATTCCTATATTTAAATTCTTATATTTTGACCTTTTGCTTTCAATACTAGAAATAATTGCGCAATCTAATCTTTTTTCTTTCAATGCTTTATTTAATTTTGCAGGAACATCTTTTTTATACTCTATGCTTTTTTTTACATAGCTTGGTAATTTTGAGCTTTTTAAATAAAAATGCAGTGGTAATAAATTAATATAATCAATCTTTCCGAATATCATTTTTACTCCTAAATAAAAATAAAAATGCCACTAATATAACTAAATAATGCAATGTTTCAGGAATTTTCACACTTAAAGAATAATGAAATGCCGCTAGTAAAAACACAAAATTAGAATAATTTAAATACTTTTTATAAAACATTAAAATCATAAAAATAAATGCAATTAATCCTAAAAGATTTCTTATTGCAATAGTATTTGTAAATAATATTTTTATATTAAATTGATTATCTACTATAACAAAATTTAAAAAATGCAATATTGCAAAAAATCCAGCTAATTTACCAAAAAACTTTATAAAAACTAAGAATTTATTAGGTAAAGCAATACTTAAAAATAAAGATATTAAAGCAAGTTGCCCACTTGCTTTATAAATATCTTTTACATAATCATATCCTAATAAAACAGATGATATAAAATACCCAAAAGACGCTAAAACTAAAAGAATTTTAATTGCAATAATCATTAAAAATTCTTTCTTAAATCTAAATCTTTATATAAATACCCAACTTCTTCTTCATAACCATTAAATAATTGAGTATCTTCTTTAAAAAAGCTACCTAAAACCCTATGCGATGCTTGAGACCATCTAGGATGTGGGACATTTGGATTAACATTTGCATAAAAGCCGTATTCATTCGGATTGTATTTTTCCCAAGAGCTAATAGGTTGTTCTTTAGTAAATTCAATTTTAGCAATTGATTTAATATATTTAAAACCATATTTCCAAGGAACAACTAAGCGAATTGGAGCTCCATTTTGAGCTTTTAATTTTTCTTTATAAAGTCCTGTTGCAAGTAATGTTAGCGGGTGCATTGCTTCATCTAATCTCAATCCTTCTACATAAGGATAATCTAATACTCCATTAAATCTTTGATCAGGAAAAATATCAGGGTCATATAAACTTGTAAATTTAACAAATTTTGCTTCACTTATTGGCTTTGCAAGATTAATCAATTCTCTTAATTCAAATCCTTGCCAAGGTAAATTCATACTCCAAGCTTCTACGCAGCGTAATTTATAAACCCTTTCAACAATTTTAAAAGCTGATAAATCAGTTAAGGTCATTGGGTTTTCACACAAACCACCTATCTCAATTGAAATAGCTTTATCATTTAAGCTTGATTTGCTAGCTAATCTTACGCATTCGCTTTTGTTTGTGCTAAACTCATAAAAATTAACATAATTATAAGCATATTCACTATCGCTTGGAACTAAATCAAGATTAGTTTTTGCTAATTCTTCAGCTATTGCTTGGCTTGAAACTATAGTTCCTGCACCTAATTTTAAAAAATTTCTTCTATTTAAATAATAATTTTTATCTGTTACCATTTTTTCTCCTTATTAATTTTTAATTCTAGGTAAAAAAAATAAATACTTATTATGAAAAATCTGTTAAACTTCGCAAAATTTAATTTAAAGGAAAAAGTATGGCAATTAAAGCTGATTACATCTGGATGGATGGACAAATTATTAACTTTGCTGATGCAAAAGTTCATTTTTTAACTCACTCATTACATTATGCTAACGCAGTATTTGAAGGAACAAGAGCGTATAAAACAGAAAATGGTATGGCTATTTTTAGATTGCAAGATCACACTAAGAGATTATTAGAAAGTGCAAAAATCACTGCAATTACTCCACCATTTTCGCAAAAAGAATTAGAAGATGCTCAAATTGAGTTATTAAGACGCAATAATTTTAATTCAAATACATATATTCGCCCTTTAATTTTCTTAGGCGATGGTATTATGGGAATTTATCATGCAAAAGCTCCTGTTAGAGTAGGTATTGCAGCTTGGGAATGGGGTGCTTATTTAGGAGAAGATGGACTTAATAAAGGTATTAAAGTATGTTGTTCATCATTAATGAGAAATAGCACAAAAGCAAATTTCAATAAAGCAAAAGCAAGTGCAAACTATCTAAACTCAATGATGGCTAAATATGAAGCTATTAATTCAGGTTTTGAAGAAGCTTTAATGTGTGATGAAGAAGGATTTATAGCAGAAGGCACAGGCGAGTGCTTTTTCATGGTTAAAAATGGCGTATTAATCACTCCACCAAATGATTATGCTCTAAAATCAATCACTCAAGATTCTGTTTTAAAAATTGCAAAAGATTTAGGTATTAGTGTAGAAAGAAGAAGAATTAGTAGAGATGAAGTTTATGTTTGTGATGAAGCATTCTTTACAGGAACAGCAGCTGAAATTACTCCTATTAATTCACTAGATCATAGAGTAATAGGAAATGGGGCTCGTGGAGAAATTACTAAAAAAATCCAAGATGCTTTCTTTGATATAGTATATGGAAGAAATGAAAAATACGCTTCTTGGCTAACTTATATTTAATTTTTTAGAGCGAATTATCGCTCTAAACTTTATAATATATAGAATCTAAAATAAGAATTTGATTTTAACTTTTAATTTTATTAACAATAAGACTATCTTTTATAAAATCTTTTTTCTAATTATAAACTTATACAATGTAAAATGCTTTCTTTATCAATTAACAAGGAGTATAAATGCCAGCAGATTTAAATGATTATTTCAATAAAAACAAAAAAAATGACAATAAAAAAACAGATTTTAATATTGATTTTAATTTTAAAGGTTTTGGTAAATTTAACGGAGTAATAATTGCAGCTGTTGTTATATTTTTAATAGTAGTAATAGCTAAGCCATTTGTAGTTGTAAATTCAGGACAAGTAGGTATTAGATCAACTACTGGTAAGTATGATCCGATAGCTCTTCAACCTGGTTTTCACTTTATAATCCCGTATTTTCAAAAAGTTTTAATTGTAGATACTAAAGTAAGACAAATAAATTATGCTAGCGTTGAAGGTGCTAGTGAAAGAACTTATGGTAGAGAAAGCATAATCAATAAAGAATCAATCACGGTTGTTGATGCTAGAAACTTGCCTGTATCAGTAGATATAACAGTGCAATATCGCTTAGATGCAAGCAATGCACCTCAAACTATAGCTCAATGGGGGCTTGATTGGGAAAATAAAATTATAGACCCTGTTATTTTAGAAGTTGTAAGAAGTGTGGTTGGAAAATATACAGCTGAAGAATTACCTATAAAGCGTAATGAAATCGCTGCTTCAATTGAACTTGAATCAAGAAAAAGCATAGACGCTCAAGATAATAAACCTGTATTACTTGAGAGTGTAAAACTTCGTGGAATAATACTACCAACGAATGTTAAAGAGCAAATTGAAAAAGTTCAAATAGCTAAACAAGAAGCAGAAAGAACAAAATATGAAGTTGAGCGTGCAAATCAAGAAGCACTTAAAAAAGCTGCACTTGCAGAAGGTATAGCAAAAGCTGCGATTATTGAAGCACAAGGTAAAGCAGATGCACAAAAAATAGAAGCAGACGCACAAGCTTATGCGAATAGAGAAATCGCAAAAAGTATAAGTAAAGAATTATTAGAATTAAAGCAAATTGAAACCCAAAAAGAATTTAACGAAGCTTTAAAGGTTAATAATGATGCTAAGATTTTCTTAACACCTGGCGGAGCTGTGCCTAATATTTGGCTAGATAATGCAAGCACAAAAAAGACAACCAGCCTTAATAATTAATGCAAAAATTATTAGATACTATTCATTTTTATCTAGCGAATTTCTATGCCCAAGATTTAATTCTTCTTGGGCTTTGTTTTTTATTTTTTATAGTAATTTTAATTCTTGCGATTTTTTTAAGAAAATTTCCAACTTTCTCAATATTTTTAATCATAGTAGGTATTGTTTTAGAATTTGTATTGTTTTTTATTGGAGAAAACTATATAAATGCTACATATCGTCCAGCAGAACTTGAAATAATCAAAAATGATAAATTAATTTTCAGCGATAATATATATTTAGATTTTAAATTACATAACAAATCTCAAAGAGATTTTAAAATATGCAAAATTAAATTCAATATAAAAAAAATCAGCAAAAATAACTTAGAACTAATCAAAAATACCTTAAAACCATTAAAAACAACAGAAATTATTTTAAAAGATATTCCAAAAAATTCATACGAAAAATCTTATTTATTAATACCTAGTAATGTTAAAAAATATACAATTGATACTTTAATTACTTGTTTTTAGGAGATATTTATGTATTTATCACAATTTCATATCTTTGTAATATTTGCAGCTTTTGTAGTTTATATATTTTCACAATTTTTAATTATTTATTTTTTTAAAGAAAAAAACAAGCTTTATACCTTTTCTTTTACACTCATAATTTTTGTATTGATTTTTGGATATTCAACTCTTCTTACCATAGATAGCTTTTTAAAAAGTGTAGAATTAAGAAATCAAAAAGACTATAAATCAGCAAATGAAGTAGTAATTAGTGGTCAAATATATAATAATGGAAAAGTTCCTGTAAAAACCTGTGAATTAAATATAGGAATAATAAATCTTGGTATCAAAAAAGTAGATGGAAGTATATTTGATTTAAGCAAAGGCTTTGACCCATTAAAACTTAATAAAATTCGCAATTTTTACTCTCACGATTTTAAAATAGAAGGGATTATCAATGAAAACGCATCAAAAAGCTTTAAAGTAAGTGTCCCTTATCCAAAACATTTTGAAGATTATAAATTAAGATATATTTTAAATTGCAAGTAAATATTTCAAATTCTAGATAAATCTTAGAATTTGAAATAATATTAAAAGTATTCTAAAATATATATGTAAAATCACCTTTGTTTGTAAATATTGTAATTTCTAAAACTTCAGAACATTTACTTATAGAAAATTTTGCAGTTTTACCGAATTTCATAGGTAACTTATAATCATAATAGTAGTTTCCTTGAGCTTGTTCCTTAGCTTTTTTACAAGATCTAATATATTTTTGATTTCCTTTTTCTAGTATATTAAACCAAATATTATAAAAATATTTATCATCTCCACTCAACTCCAGCCATTTTATTAATGCCTTACAATCACCTAGATAAGCACAAAATTAGGGTAAATATCTAATAATTTTTATAATATGTTTTAGCCAGAATTTCTACTGATATAACATTATTACCAATATATGAGCCGTAATTCATATTTTGAACCTCACAAGCACCACGATTTGCTGTAATTTTTGTAATTTCTATATCATCTTTAGCTGTCATAATTAAATATCTTGTTGTTTCGTAATGTTTAGTCAAAAAATTTTCTTCAGTCTTATCTTAAATGCTAACCTTGAATATATATTGATTAATTTTATTGACTTCAATGATCTTATTATTTATTTCATTATTAGCATTATTTTCTTTCGCTTTATTATCAGAACAAGCAATAATAAATAATGCTGTAACATAATATAAACTAACAATTATTTTTAATATTCATCTAGCGCTTCATCGTATATTTTTTGCTCATCATTATTTATACCATTTTGAGCTTTTAAAATTTCATCACGTAATGCAGTAGGACTTGACATAAAGGGCAAGCAAAAACCACCTATTCCGTAACCATGAAAGGCTAAAGCGCCACATCTAAAAATACTTCCAATAACACTTTGTTTTACGTCAATAGTTGCAATTCTTTTAAGATCTGTAATGGTTGAATCTTGAAAAATAATGCCTGTTTTTATTAACATTCTTTTATTTGTTATGATTATTAAAGATGATTTTACTTTACATAACCAATACAACATAGATAGAACAACAATTAATGTTGCACAAAGCATACCTAACAATAAGTGAGTTTGAGATAAAGTTATGTTTTTAAATACAGCAAATGTTAAGGTTATAGCAATACCTGTAACCATACTGCTTCCTAATACTCTAGTTATTATGTCAAATTGACTATTGCAACGGCTTATATATTTAAATACTTGTATCCATAAAGGAATTAAGAAAATATTTAATTCAATACATAATAAAATTTTTATCAATTCTAAGTCTATATCTGTTTTAATACCATAAAAACCATAAACCATCCACATAGCAAAAACTAAAAACAATAAACATAAGCGTGTAAACCAAGATATCCAAGCACTATCAACTTCTTTATATTTTCTAGAATAGACATAACAGTCAAAAAAAGCTTTAAAACTTCCACGTTTTTTATAGATGATTTTTTCATCAGGTAAAATTTTCATTAAAACTCCTTAAATAAAATTAAGGCAGTATTTTACCCCCCCCCCTATCTTAAACAAGACTTAAAATAAATATATTTTAACAAATTTATTTCTATCCTATAATCAAATACAAATTTCTTAGAATTTATAAATATTATTTTTATATTTTTTATACTTGTAACAAATTATATCAATGCTAATATGTTGATTAAATATATAATGATAGTTCAATAATTATTGTTAAGTAATATAATTAAAAGAAATTTTATGAGTGTTAATGACAAAATATGATATTTCGGCAAGAATTTGATTAAAAATTTTAGTTTTTAAAATCCTAATTAAAATTCTTATAATTTTATAAATTATATCTATATTTGCAGCCAAAAAAATCAAAACAAGGCTCTTCATCAATAGCTCTATTGGTATTGCCACAATTGTCTATTTCTATGCTAGATTTTAATTGATGAGTTATGTTAGCACTATCTGTTCTGGTATATAAAAACTCTAAATATCCATTATTTATCTTAAATCCTTCATTAAAAAATACAATATCAAAACTATAAGGAGTAGATAAAAATAATGGTTTTTCTAGTAGTTTTGGTAAGTTTGCTAAATAATTTTTAGTGTTTATTTTGTATTGTTTTAATTTTTCTAAATCAAATAATTTTAAATCATTAAATTCCTTAACCTCATCAAGGATATAAAAATAAATCCTGTCTTTTTCATACTTATTAGCTATATTTTTATAATAAACTATAGTTTTACCTAAAAAATCATTAGTAGCTATTCTTAAAAGCTCGTCTTTACTTAAAATCTTATTTTCTTTTACACAATATCCTTGCAAGTCTTTTTCATAATTGCTTTTAAAAACATAACTAAAATTATTAAAACTAGAATAATCAACCACAGGTCTAATAAAAAGCATTTCAAAACTAATAATTATTAGGCTAATGGTTAAAAAAGTTTTGAATTTTAGTTTTTTTATTTTTTTGATAAATAATAAAAATAAGTTTGTAAAAATTGCTAAAGATATTAAAGGATAAGTAATATCAAAGCGTTTAAAAGCTTTCCATACTAAATATACAAATTCTGGAAAACCATTGATTATAAGTATAAATGCAAATAAAATAAAAATTATTATGCAATATATAACAAACATAATTGCACCCCATTTTAAATCATGGGGAGCTTTTTATCTATCATCGTCAAGTTTAAAATTATTAACAAAATCAGCATTATTAATAGTTTCAACACTTCTTCCGCCAAAACCTATATGAGATTGCGGAATTTCTTCTAGCATTACCACTATTCTCTCACGCTTTTTGCCTAATTTTGTTTCAAAATAATTTGTTAAATCACTTATTATTTCTTCGCATTTTTCTTTATTTGGCATTGGTGCTGCTAATTTTACATTAATTATTGGCATTTATTCTCCTTTGTAGATTTTTTTAAGATTGCTTATTTTAGCAGATGAATTTAACATTAAAAAATCAGCTATTATAAAACTTAGCATAGCTTTTAAGACAACAGCTCCACGAACACCTACGCAAGGATCGTGCCTTCCATAAATTGCATCTTTTATTAGGCTAAAGTCTTTATTTAACATAGTTTGTTCTTTAAAAATTGATGGAGTTGGCTTAAAATGAGCTTTAATATAAATACTCTCTCCTGTGCTAATTCCACCGATAATTCCACCACTAAAATTATGTCTAGTATGTAAAAATAAAGGCTTATTAATATTAGTTTTTGCTACTTTAAATGACTTAAAATTAGGGCTTTGTTTTAAAATAGAGCTATTTTGATTTTGCATTAATTCATCATTGCTAACACCTAAAATCTCATCATTTGCAAAAGAGCCATTCATTGAGCTAAGCTTTCTTCCTGCTCCAATTTCAACGCACTTTACAGCATTTAATCCCATAAACGCACTAGCAATTCTAGCATCTAATTTATCATAAAGCCCATCTCCAAGCCCTGCCATTACGCCAAATGCTGCTACGCTAACACTTGCACCTACACTATCATTGTTATTCTTTGCCTTTGTGATTTCATCTTTAAATAATTCTTTAAATAAATCATCACCTAAAGCATTAAAATCTTTTTCTAAAGCCCTTTTATACTCTTCTTCACTGAATTTAAACTCATCTAAACTAACACCACCTACCCCACAAATACTAGCATAAGTTCTAATGTTAAATTCTTTTAATATTAAATCAGCAAAAGCACCTGCAATAACCCTTGCTACGCTTTCTCTAGCACTACTTCTACCACCGCCACGATAATCAAAATGCTCGTATTTTGCATAATATGTAAAATCAGCGTGTGCAGGGCGTAAATGCTCTTTATAATCTTTACTTCTTGTATTATTATTTTCTACTAGCACACAAATTGGAGCACCTGTGCTAATATCATTAAATACTCCACTAATAATATTAACTTCATCAGCTTCTTTTCTAGGAGTGCTAAACGCTCCACCACCTTGTCTTAATTTAAGCAAGGAATTTATATAATCAGTATCAATTCTAACCCCTGCAGGATAGTTATCAATAACCACTCCAATTGCTTTTCCGTGACTTTCTCCAAAAGTGCTAAATTTTAAAAATGTTCCAAAACTATTCATCTTCTAACTTCTCTAACGCTAATTTAGCAGCACTTTGCTCTGCTTCTTTTTTGCTATTGCCCATTGCTTTTGTAAATAATTCATCATTTAAAAAAAGCCCTATTTCAAATTCTTTTTTATGATCAGGCCCTTTTGTGTGTAAAATCCTATATTCAGGGGTTTGAGCCATTATTGCTTGGGTTTTTTCTTGTAATTTTGTTTTATAGTCTTTAATTAATTCTATATCAATCTTAGGAAAAACTTCATTTAATATCTTAGAGCCAACAGCACAAGCAATCTCATATCCACTTTCTAAATAAATTGCACCTATTATTGCTTCGTAAGCATCTGATAATAAGCTTGGTTTTTTTCTTCCGCCGTTATTTTCTTCAGATACTGATAATTGCAAAAACTCTCCAATTTCAAGATAACTAGCAATTTTTGCAAAAGACTTTTCATTCACTAAAGCTGCTCTTAATTTGCTTAAATCCCCTTCACTATAACGAGAAAAATCCTTGTATAAAATATTTGCTACTATCAAATCAAGCACCGCATCACCTAAAAACTCAAGCCTTTCATTATGAGTTTTGCTAAAACTTTTATGAGTTAAAGCCTGATTTAATAAGGTTTCGTTTTTAAATTTATATCCTAGTTTTTCTTCAATTTTATGATATTTTGAAATTCTTTTTTCTAGCACTACATTAGCATTTATAGTGTTATTTTCATACTCAAGTGCCATACTTCTAGCTAGTTCATCACACATTTCATTGTATTTATCACCATTATGAGCTTTAACCCAAATTGCATTAATATCGTGGATTTTGCTAACTTCTAAATAACTCTTCCATAATTCAACATTTTTTTTGCCTTTAAAATCAGTCTTAACCCAACCACTAAGCCATTCATTAATACCCTTAACTACATATTGACTATCGCTATATAAATCAATCTTGCAAGGTTCTTTTAAGCTTTTTAAAGCGTTAATACAGGCGCTTAATTCCATAATATTATTGGTTGTAAGCTTATCTCCACCACTATCTTTAATGATTAAATCATTATCTATAATAATCCAAGCCCAACCCCCTGCTCCAGGATTTTTAAGGCAACTCCCATCAGTATAAATCGTTAATTTTTTCATATCCTTATCCTTAAATTAGCTTGCATTGTATCACACTTAAAACACTGCGAACAAAACGGAGTGTAAAAAATAGATTGTGAAGAGCAATTTTTACATAAATAAAATTGACTGATATTATTTGGATTTATTGTTTCATCATCAATTTTAATTTCTTTAAAACTTTTAGTATTAAAGCTTTTATAATTATTTATAAATTCTAAATCTTTTTCATAATCTCCTAAAACGCACAAACATTTATAAACTTCTTTGCATTCATTGATTTCGTTTAATTTAAAATGAATATATCCAAGACATAGTAGTGCTAATTCATCTCTAGCACGAGATTTTAAAATCTTTAATAAATTTTGTTTAGCGTCGTTTAATAATCCAAGCCTTAAATCACAAACAGATAATAAGTATAATAAATCTTTATCATTTGCAAATTCGTTTAATAAATTAATCAAAACATATTTGCACTCTAAAAACATTGAAGCTTTAAAAAATCCATTAGCTAAATTAAGCCTTTCATCAAAACTTAAACTACTTAAATACTTAGGCTCAATTGCATTAAAATTAGCAAGATATTTTTTAATATTTTTATTAGTTTGATTTTCCTTTAAACTTGCAAAAATTATTTGAGCTAAAGCAATAATTAAAACAAGGCTAATTAAAACTAAAATTCCAAAAATAGGATTTCTATAATAGCTAAGTATTAAATCCACTAATATCCTTTAAATAAAATTAATTAATTATACATATAATACTTTTATGATTACAAACGAGAGCATTCAAAGATTAAAAGATAGCATTAACATTGTTGATTTGATTTCAAACTACATTCCCGTGCATAAAAATGGTGCGAATTATATGTGTGTATGTCCGTTTCACGCTGATAAAAATCCTAGTATGGCTGTTCGTGAAAATGAAGGATATTTTCATTGCTTTGGGTGTGGGGCGAATGGTGATGCTATTAGCTTTATGCAAAAATATCATAATTTAGAATTTATAGAAGCAGTAAAAGAATTAGCAAATATTTATGGCTTTATTTTAGAAGATGATAAAAAAACAAAAATTATTCAAAACAACGACGCTTGTAAAATACTCAACGAATATTATATAAGTGAATTAAATATCCGTGGGAATTTGATTGCCTATCTTGAAAAGCGAAAAATCACAAGGGATTTAAGAATTAAGTTTAATCTTGGCTATGCACCAAGTGCAAATGATACTTTAAGGATTTTGCAAAAATCAAATATAGCTTTAGAACAAGCATTAATAGAAGGGGTAGTTAAAAAAAACGATAATGGAATTTATCCATCTTTTATAGAAAGAATTACCTTTCCAATCTACGATAATACAGGTTATTTAGTAGGTTTTGGAGGACGCACATTAAATCCACAAAATCCTGCAAAATATGTAAATTCTCCCGCTTCAAAACTATTTGATAAAAGTAGTATATTTTACGCTTATCATCTAGCAAAAAATGATATTAATAAACACAAAAGAATGATAATTTGCGAAGGCTATATGGATACAATAAGTCTTCATAAAGCAGGACTTACATATTCAGTAGCAGTGCTAGGAACTGCACTAACAGAGCAACATTTAAAATTAATTAAAAAAGATTGTTTTGTATCTTTATGCTTTGATAAAGATGCAGCGGGAAATGCAGCTGCTTTTAAAGCGGGAGTTTTATTGAGTAAATTTGGCTACAACGCCGAAGTAATAAGGCTAAAAACATATAAAGACCCAGGCGAATACATTGAAAATAATGAAGAATTAAAGCTAAAAACCGAACTAAATAATACTATTAATATAATTAGTTTTTGTATTGAATATATATTTAAAAAAGAATTGAATTTAGATTATATAGACAAATTAAGCATAAGCAAAATTGAACCATTTTTAATCAAACAAGCATATTCAGCTGTGCTAAATTACACCAATACTATTGATAAATTTTTAGCCAATACTCATCTTAAAATATTTTGCGAAAATTATGGGCTTGATTTTGATTTATTAAACGGAATAAAAGCAAAAGTAATAGATAAAAAACCACAAGCTAAACAAACTCAAAGCAATTCTTTAGAAGATGCGATAATTTATTTTTTAGCTATTTCAAAAGCTAATTTTAATATTCTTATTTTAAGAGAATATTTTCATAATAATTTAATTGATGATGTATTAAATAAAAACTACGCAAATGCTAATATGCTAGAGTTTTTAAACAATATTCACCCTACTAAAAAAGTAGATAATATCTTAGTATTTTTTAATAATTTAGCCAATTATTACGCAAGTTGTAATATCCTAAACGCCTTGCTTTTTAAAAATTACGCTAAAGAATTAATAAAAAATCATAAATTAATTCATAGTAATGATGGTTTAAAAAAGGCTTATCATTGCCTAGTAGAACTAATAGCAAATCATAATAAGCAATTAAGCGATGATGAAAGAGCAAGGCTTAAAGATAATATAAGAAAATTAGGAGAATAAATGAAAGCATTAGCTTTATTTAGTGGTGGTCTTGATAGTATGTTATCAATCACTACCATTGCAAAGCAAGGAATAGAAGTTGAAGCTATTCACATTGATACAGGGTTTGGCGGAAAGAATTTCGCCCTTTTAGAGCGTCGTGCAAATATGGCTGGAGCTAGTTTTAGGGTTGTTGATATTAGTAGTAAATACTTGCAAGATGTATTGTTAAATCCAAAATATGGCTATGGAAAGGCTATTAATCCTTGCATTGATTGTCATGGGTATATGTTTAAAACTGCTCTTAGTATGTGTGATGATTTAGGTGCTTCTTTTGTAATTAGTGGAGAAGTGCTAGGTCAGCGTCCAATGAGCCAAAGAGCACAAGCATTAAATAGTGTTGCAAAACTTAGCGAAGATTTAAATAATATCATTTTACGCCCACTTAGTGCAAAATTACTAGCACCTACTATGCCTGAACTTAAAGGCTGGGTTGATAGAGAAAAATTATTTGATTTTAGTGGTAGGGGTAGAACTAGACAAATGGAACTTGCAAAAGTTTATGGTTATAGTGATTATGAAAGCCCTGCTGGTGGGTGTTTGCTAACCTTACAAGCATATAAAAACAAAATCCAAGATTATCTAAAATACAAAACGCTAGATAGTAAAAACGCTGAATTGTTAAGATATGGAAGGCATTTAAGACTGCCAAATGGTGCTAAAATGATAATTTCAAGAAATGAAGAAGAAGGTCTAAAAATCTTAAAATTATTAGATAATGAAGAGATAAAAATGAGCGAAATTAGAACCGATTTAATAGGTGCTATTTCTTTACTTGATAATGACGCTAGTTTAGAAGATATTAAACTTGCTTGTTCTTTAGCACTTGCATATGCAAAAAATCCTACTAATAAAGATTGTGAATTTATGCAAAATAATTATTTTGCTAATGCACTTAGCAAAGATGATGCTCAAAAATACTTTATAGTTTGATGAAATTCTTATTTGAAATTCTAGAATTTAAAATAAGAATTTCAAATTCTAAGATTTTATATAAGTATCAAAATAACTTAATTTTAAGCATAAATAAAATCATAAAACTAGACTTTTATATCTAAGATTTTGTTATTTACTAAATCTTCTACCACACTAATACTTAAGTCAATTTCTACACTATTTGCAATCGCATTTGCACTTTTGCCTAATTTTTCTAAGATTTTATTATCATCGCTTGTAAGTGAATTTAAGCCTTGTTGTTTGATTTTTTGAGTTATTTGCATAAGTTTTGCTAAAAGCTCGGCTTGTTCTAATTCTTTTTCTTTTTGCTTGTTTTTGATTTCTTCGGTACTTTGACCTTCTTTTGCAAAATAAGCAATTGACCTTTGAAATTCATTTTGATAGCGTTTTATATCTGTATTTTTCTCTTTTAATTCACTTTTATAATCTTGTTCTTCGCTAATATTTTCAAAATTAATCTCAGCAAAACTCAAAACCCCATCAAAATCCCTATCACTAGATATTACACTATCTAAATACTCGCTAATACTTGTGCCAATTTCTAAAGTTAATTTATCATATGTTTTAGTATTTATAAATCTTTCATCACTTAATTTATTTACTACATAAATATATCCATTAAACTCGCCATAAACCCCAACTTCAAGCCTTGCATTACTTAATTCATCATTATTTATCCTACCATCTTGATTACTATCAGCTTTTGCAAGTCCTAAATCATAAGCAATTGTTTTAAACCAGCTTGAGACAAAATTAGCAGCATTACCATTTAAAATAAGCTTATCATCACTTAAGATAAAATCAGTTTTATCAAAATGAGCCATTAATTTTTCAATAGTATTTTGACTAAGATTAACTCCTTGAGTATTATTATCAAAACTAAAAACAACATTTATATTGTCTTTATCACTTGTTTTTAGAGCATAATTTTGATTTGTTATATCATCTTTTATAGCATTAATTTGCTCTTGATTTAAATTGTGAAAATTACTCAAATTCGCCTTATGATAGCTAGTATCAAATACTTTTGAAATATCAACATCAAAACCACTAATTCTCATAAAATCTCCTAATATCAAACCTTAATATCAATTAATCTTGTATCGCTTAAATCTTTTTTAAATTCTTTCGTAAAATCTATAAAATCTCCTAGCTTATCATTTGTAATTAATTCTTTTAATTTATCTTCGCTTATTTTTAATTCATTACTTATGTTTTGGATATTAAATTTTTGTAATATTTCTTTTTCGTTATTATCTAAAGATTGTGATTTTTTAAGTTTTGCAATTATATTATTAATTTTAATTTGTTCTTTTACTCTTTTAATTTCTTCTTCTGCCATATCAACATTAGCTTGTTTGTGGAGTGGAATACTTGTAAAAGGTTGATTATCTAAAAATACTCCGTATTCATAAACAATATCTTTAAAATCATATTTTTCAGCAATTGTTATATAACCATCAAGATTTTTATCCATACTAATAGTTTTATCAAGTGCTTTGCTAATACTGCTTACATTATCTTTATTGATAGCAAAAATACTTGGAATATAACTTGCAACTTTAGTAGCTTGTCCTGAACCATCTTTAGTTGGCTCTATATATAAAGAAAATGCTCCTGTAGTATAATCAATTTCTTTTTTATCTACTTCTCCATCGTTATTTCTATCGGCTGCTAAAAAATTACTCTTATACGCTACATCGCTAAACCACCCAGCGACAAAACTTGCTGCATCTTTATCTAAAATAATTCCTTTATTAGTATCAATAAAATTATCTTCATTAAAAAATTCTTTTAATCTATTAATATTCTTGTCACTAAGTTTTACTCCGATATTGCTTTCATCAAATTTAAAAAATACATTGTAATTTTGCTCTTTACTTGTCTTAATCTCAAAATTATTTTTATTTATATTATCTTTTAAATTACTAATATCTTTAGTATTTAATTCTTTAGTTTTAACATTATCAGCCCAAGCAAATGCTATATTTTTTACTTGCGAGATATCTATTTTCATAAGTTTTCCTTAATACTTTTACTAAAGTAATTTAGTAAAAGTATATTAATTTATATTTTAATATTTTGGTAATCTAGGTGGTTTCCAGCCTTCTTTTTGTGGCATTACTCTATCTCTTGCTGAAGAATTAAAAGCTGAACCCCAAGCACCTGACCAAGTAAGAAAGCTATAACCATTTGTATAACTATACCAAGAATACGCACTTGCATTCGTAATAAAACCTAAAGCTAAAATAGCTAAAACTACTTTTTCATTGAAAATCTACTTTCATTAATGATTTGAATTATTATAATTTGATTTTAATTAATACTATTATTATTTTATTTAATGTTTTGATATATTGTAACTTTTAGTAATAATTAATTAAAAATAAAAAATTACACCTTAATATCAATTAATTTTGTATCGTTTAAATCTTTTTTAAATTCTTTTGTAAAATCTATAAAATCACTTAATTTATCATTTGTAATTAATTCTTTTAATTTATCTTCGCTTATTTTTAATTCATTACTTATGTTTTGGATATTAAATTTTTGTAATATTTCTTTTTCGTTATTATCTAAAGATTGTGATTTTTTAAGTTTTGCAATTATATTATTAAGTTTAATTTGTTCTTTTACTCTCTTAAGCTCTTCTTCTGCTATATTAAATTTAATTTTTTTATGTGGAATACTCATAAAAGAGTGATTTTCATCATCATATACAATTCCAAACTCATTTATATAATCTTTATCTTCCACATTCCAATATTCACCCGCTGTAACTTTGCCATCTAAGTCTTTGTCCATATCAATTATAATATCTAATGCCTCACTTAAATCAGACTTACCTTCAATACTATGAGCTATTCTATTTGAATCATAAGTTTCATCTATATTTGTTGCCTTTAGGAAATATTCTTTATTTTTATCTTGTAATAATTCATAATTTACATTAACTAAGTCAAACAAATTCCAAGCTTCTAAAGCCGTAATTTCTCCATCATTGTCTTTATCGGCTGCAAGATAATTTCTTGTATATGCCGTATCAGCAAACCAACCCACTACATAAGACGCTGCGTCTTTATCTAAAATAATTCCTTTATTAGTATCAATAAAATTATCTTCATCAAAAAAGTCTTTTAATCTATTAATATTATTTTCACTAAGCTTTACCCCGATATTATCTTTATCAAGTCTAAAAAATACATTGTAATCTTGCTCTTTATTTGTCTTAAAGCTAAAAGAATTTGAATTAATACTTGCATTTAATTTATTTATATCAAGAGTGTTTAATTCTTTAATTTTTATATCACTTTTCCTAGCAATAGCAGTATTTTTTACTTGCGAGATATCTATTTTCATAAAGTTCCTTAATGTTTATTACCCTAAACTAGCCCATTTTATTACAAAGAATTTAAATTAGAAATTAAGCTTTTATATCAAGTAATTTTGTTTCACTAAGAGTTATTGCAAAATTTCCACTAAAATTTACAAAATCATCTAATTTATTTTCACTTGCTAGGCTTTCTACTTTATCAGGACTTATATTTAGTTTATCACTTATAATCTGTTTTAATTTAAATTCGCTCTCATAAGGTGCAGGGTCAATTCCTAGTTGAATTAATACATCTTTATCACTTTGGTCTAACTTATCAACCCCAAGCTTTTTAATCTTGGCTATTACTTCAGTTAATTTTTCTTCAGCTTTTTCGGCAAGCTGCCTAGAATGCTTAGTAAGTCCATTTATCAAATCATCAAGGCTAATTGCAGGAGCACTAGAACCACTTTCGCTCATAAAATCTTCAAAATATCCCTTTTCACCTACATCCATAAACTCACCAAATGTAATAATACCATCAAGATTTTTATCATCTTTTATAGCATCATTGATAGAATTTGAAATATCTGAATAATAACCATCATTTTTTGGTAAAAAATCACTTTTCTTATAAGTTTTCGTAATAGAATTTGAAACTATATATTTTTCTTTGGTTTTTTCATCGCTTATGAGAACTGCATCTTCATCAAATCCACTTAATGTATTCCTTGCTTCTTTGTGAGTTAATTCTCCGTTATTGTCAATATCTGACTCAAGAAATTTTTGTTTATATGCAATATCACTAAACCATCCAGCGACATAAGAAGCTGCATCTTTATCTAAAATAATTCCTTTATTAGTTTTAATGAAATTATCTTCATCAAAAAAATCTTTTAATTTTTCAATACTAGCTTCATTTAATTTCACTCCAATGTTTTCATTACCAAATTTAAAATAAGTATTATAATCTTGTGCTCTATTTGTTTTAACGCTAAAAGAATTGCTCTTTATACTAGCATTTATACTTGCTAGTTCTTGTGTGCTTAACTCTTTTTTAGCAATATTATCTTGCCACATAATTGGAGTGTTAGAAGTATTGTTAATATAGTGCTTCATAAATAATCCTTAATGTTTATTACTTTAATTAAATATTTAAAAACATAACGGCAATAAAGTCTGCCGTTAAATCAATAATTCATACACATATACTTGCGATATTTATAGCTATAACCAAAATTAATTAGTCTTTAATATCTTTAGAATACTTACAAAAAAGCTATCTTAAAATACCAAAACTTATGATACGAACTAGTATTTTTGTGAAATTAAATATATTAAAATTGATTTGAATTATTATAATTTGATTTTATTTAATACTATTACTATTTTATTTAATATCTTGATAAATTGTAACTTTTAGTAACATTAAATTAAAAAAATATTTTAAACCTTAATGTTAATTAATTTTATATTATTTAATTCTTCTAAAAAGTCTTTAGTAAAATCTATAAAATCATCTAATTTATTATTTTTAACCAATTCATTTATTTTATCTTCACCTATTATATTTATTAGATTAATTTCTATATTTAAAGAATTTAAGATTTTTTTCTCATCTTCACTAAGCTTACTATAATCATCGTTATTTATTTTTATAAGAGCATTAGCTAAATCGCTTTGTCTTTTGATATCTTCTTGAGTTGCTTTAGCAATACTTTGTTGCAATTTATTTTTATCAATATTATTCATAATTATTTCTACTACATAATTAATCCCAGCTACTCCGTTTTTCTCCAGACCTGTTATTGCTAAATCATAATTTTTATCATCTTGAATATAATAATTCATCATATTACTAATACTTGTATAGTTTTGCAATTCTCCTAAAAGCTCCAGACAATCTATATCAGTTTTACTAATATTAGTAAAAACATTGCTATTTGGAAATTGAAGTTTTATATCTAACATTTCAGTTTTATTTAAAACACCATTTTTATTAATATCTGCATTTAAATAGTTTTGCTTAAAAGCAACATAATTAAACCAAGAACCAACATAAGAAGCAGCGTCTTTTTGCAAAATCAATTTATCATCAAAATATTTAAAATTATCTTCATTAAAAAATTCTTGTAATTTTTCACGATTTTTATTGCTTAAATCAAATCCTATTGTTTTTTGATTAAAAGAAAAATAAGTATTGTAAAAATCATTTTTATTAGTTTTATACTCGGTATTATATATACTTTTTACATCAGTAGCCTTTACTTGCTCTGCTTGATTAAAAACAACTTGGTTTAAAGCTCTAATATCTTTACACACAACATTCAAAATAGGCTTAGTAATATTAGTATTTGATAATCTCATATTAATCCTTTTAGGTAAGACAATTGCTTACCTAAAATAACCTATTCCAATTATCCCTAATAGTCATACCTTGCATAGCACAAGTATATAACGTTGCACACTTAAATTTAAAGGTATTATTTGTTGGAGGATAACCATAATAAGACATATCTCCAAATCTATTATAAGAATATGCGCTAGCACTCGTAATAAAACCTAAAGCCAAAATAGCTAAAACTGCTTTTTTCATTGAAATTCTCCTTTCATTAATGATTTGAATTATTATAATTTGATTTTAATTAATACTATTATTATTTTATTTAATATTTTGATATATTGTAACTTTTAGTAACATTAAATTAAGTAAATTAAAAATATTTAATTTTTAACCCCTAGCAATGTTAGAAATGTTTTAGAATATATCTTATAGCTATATTAAATTGATTGTTAATATTCAAATCAGCACTGAAAATTCTTTCATAACCTAGATTTAATCTCAAATCGTTATTTAGATTATAATCTTAACTAATATTAAAATAAAATTGATTGTTTTTTTGCTTTATAAATTCTAAGCTATAAAAAGGCTTTTTAATAATAATTTTAAAAAGCCTTTTAAAATTCAAATCTCTTTGCCTAATTTAAAGCCAAGTTCTTCTAAGCATTTGCTAAGATAATCTTTATCATCGCAATCAATGATAATTGTTTTTAAATCATCACTAAAAGTAATATTATTAAACTCATCTTCTAAATTATCTTTAATTTTTTTAACACAATGAGAGCAATTTACATTAAATATTTCATATTTTTTCACGAACTTGCTCCTTTTAATTGTTTTCCGTATTTAGGGAATTTAAGTTTTTTAATAGCTGTGCTTTCTATTTGTCTTACACGCTCACGAGTGATTTTTAACTCACTTCCTATCTCTTCAAGAGTTCTATCACTCTCATCATCAGTTAGTCCAAAACGAAGTTTAATAACGGTTTTTTCCCTTTCATTAAGTTGCTCTAAAACTCCATTTATTTGCTCTTTTAAATCTTCTTTTAAAATATGCTCAAGCGGACTAATGCTACTTCTATCTTCTACGCTATCACCAAATCTTCCATCATCATCACTTCCAACAGGTGCGTCAAGACTTACAGGTTCTTTTGCTATTTTCATAACTTGCTTAACCTTATCTTCACTCATACCTATTTCTTTAGCAATTTCATCAATTGTAGGCTCTTTTCCACATTCTTGCACACGCTTTTTACTAAATTTATTAATCTTATTAATCGTATCAATCATATGGATTGGAATTCTAATTGTCCTTGCTTGATCAGCTACTGCACGGCTAATTGCTTGTCTAATCCACCAAGTAGCATAAGTTGAGAATTTATATCCACGCTTATATTCAAACTTATCAACCGCTTTCATAAGACCGATATTTCCTTCTTGAATAAGGTCAAGAAATGCTAAACCACGATTAGTATAGCGTTTAGCAATACTTACAACTAATCTTAAGTTTGACCTAGCCATCTTACCTTTTGCAGTATCGCTAATATTTTTACCACGCTTGATTTGCTCTAAAATCTCTTTTAATCTTTCTTTATCCATATCAAAGCAATTTTCACTAGCTTCTTTTGTCTGGAATAGCTTTTTAATCTCCATATAAGTGCTAACCATAGTATTTTCTAAAGCTAATTCTGTGATTTCTTCTTTACTTAAATTGGTAATATTATCTAAGATTTTTTTATGTCTTTCTTTTAATTCATCACTAAACATAGGCAAACGATATTCTAAGCGTTTTAATTCTTTATCAAAATCTACATCACTTTTTAAAACCGTTTCCATAGATTTTACAATTTCATTAATTAGTTTAGAAGTTGGCCCTAAAGCTAATAATTTTTCTTTTAAAATATTCTTTTTGAAAGCAATATTTATATGATTTTGCAATTCATCTTTGCTAAGTTGCTCTTTGTGTGAGCTTTTTAACCATTCTTTTTTTGCCTTTTCTAAAGCTTTAAAGCTTTCAATTACTTTAATTGCTCTTTTATCTTCTTTTAAAGATTTTACAGGCTTTCTTTCTTCATCGCTATCATCTAATTCATCTTCTTCTAAATCTTCTTCATTTTCATCTTCATCATTATCAAAATTCTTAAACAATTCTTTCACACGACGCTCGCGATTAATTAAAGCATCTTTATAGTCTAATATGAAATCAATTAGATAAGGAACGCTACAAAAAGCGTCAATTATAATATCTTCGCCAAGTTCAATTCTTTTGCTTATTTCAACTTCTTCTTCTTTGCTAAGCAAATCAATCTGCCCCATCTCTCTTAAATACATTCTAACAGGGCTTTCACTTCTACTAATTTCGCTTAAATCATAATCTTTGCTTAAATCGCCTTCTAATTCATTTTCTCTTAATAATTCTCTTTGTTTTGCTCTTTCTTTTGCTTCTTTTAGATTTCTCATTTTAGCAATTTCTGCCGAGCTTAGAAGATTTACATTATATTCTTTTACTAAATTCTTAATAGTCTTTATATTTGCTGCTGTTGGAGCTTTTTTAAATAACTTAACTATCATCTCATAAGTTAAATAATCATCTGTATTGTCCTTAAACAAAACCTCTAATTCTTTATCTAAATCTGCCATTTTTGCTCCTTTTTGAAAAAACTTACATTATACAAAAGATTAATAAATTAAGCATTATTAAAAACTATTCTAACCAATTAATTAGGCTTTTATTTTTTGATTTTAAGTATTCATTACATTTTAAAAAATGTTGATTGTTAAAAAATTTACCCCTTGCAAGTGGACTTGGATGAGCCGAGCTTAATATTAAATGCCTTTTAGTATCAATATATTTTGCATAATTATTTGCAAAACTCCCCCACAACATAAAGACTAAATTATCATAATCATTATTAATCCTTTGTATAACATAAAGGAAAAAATCTTCCCATAAATGCTTGTGAGAATTAGGTTTGCTCTTTTGCACGCTTAAACTTGCATTTAATAATGCCACGCCTTGTCTTGCTAAATAGCTCAAATCACTTTGTAAAAATACAGCTTCATTTGGATAATCATTTAAGATTTCTTTAAAAATATTTCTTAAACTAGGTGGAATTTTAATACTAGATGAAAACGCTAAACCATCAGCACTTCCATCGTGATATGGGTCTTGACCTATTATTATTACTTTTGGAATTTCACATAATTTAAAGGCTTTAAATAAATCCTTTTTTTGTGGATAAATTATATTATTTTCATATTCGTAATCTAAAGCCTTTAAAAGCTCTTTACCCTTAGCAGTAGCTAAATAATCATCTACTATATTTAGCACAAAAACTCCTTCTATGTAATAAACTTAAGCCGTGAATTTTAATAGCTTCTATGTGAGTTTTGGTTCCATAGCCTTTATGAGATTTAAAATCATATAAATTATCATCTAAATTAGCCATAAAATTATCCCTACTAACCTTAGCTAAAATACTAGCAGCCATAACGCAAGGCTCTATCTCATCAGCATTTATTAGAGTTTTTATACCCATTCCATAATCAGTATTACCATCAAATAATAATTCATCTTTTTCAAAATGCTCTATAATTTCTCCTAAAGCTTTTTGATAAGCCGCTCTAATTCCATTTAAATCTATATATTCATTATCAACAAAAACTACTAAATAATCAGAGTTTTGCTTAATTATCTCATACAAATTCTCACGCTTTTTTGCACTTAGTTTTTTACTATCATTTAATTCGTTTATATTTATTTTTAACTTACAAGCTGCAAGCACTAATGGACCCGCAAACGCTCCACGCCCAGCTTCATCAATCCCAATCATTTAATTCCTTTGAAATTAGCCAAGTATTTAAAGTAAGTCCTATAAATCTAATTTCATCATTAACGAAATTAAATTGCTCGTTTAATGATAAAACTAAGATATTTTTAAGCCCTAATTCTTTGGCTTTTTTGCTTAATTTTTTGCTTTTTAGTTTTATAAAATCTTTATTAGTAAAAGCTTCGCATAGTATTCCTAAACTAGCCGAACTAATAATAAAATTTATATCATCATCATAAAAAATCTCATCATAAACCATCAAAAGTTCATTAGCTATTAAATTCTCATAAGTTTTAGAAAAATCCTTTTTAAAACTAAGTGAGTTTTTCATTGAAAAATCATAAAAATAAGGTTTTTTTAGATTTTTTTTAATATGCTTTACCCAGTGCAATAAAAATCTATCTTCTAAAGAATAAACGCATTTAAAAAAATCATTTTTTGCTATTTTTTTATGTTTTAAAAACTCACTAAAAAGACTTAAAATACTTGTTTGAACGCCTATTTTTAAAGCTAATTCTTTAAGAGTGATTATTTCGTTTTCGCTTAAATGCTGTTTTAAAATAGCTTGAGTATTTAAAGCAGCGTTAAGTGGGTCTAAATCCACATTAGCAGGATTTTGCCCTAATAATAAATAATTTGATAAATGCTCACTAGGGCTATAATTTTTCTTTGAAAATGAAATAAATTCTTCATAATCTAAAAAATTAAGCCTTATTTTAATAAAGTCTTTATAAGAATAATTTTTATTAGAGCTTAATATATAACAACGCTCTAAATTTCCTAATTCAAATTCTAAAAAAGGCTCATTTATTATTAGATTTTTGATTTTATTTTTTTCTATGAAGCTTTTAAAATCAGCATTTATAAATCTTAAATCACTCATATTAATATAAGTAAATTCATCTAAATTATAAAATGCTAAAGATTTTTTACCACTAGAAATTGCCCCATAAATTAGGGCAAATCGTGGTAAGGTATCTAGTTTTCTTGGTTTTAAACCATCTTTGTTTATTTTAAATTGTAAAAAACTATCTAGGCTCATAGCTTAGGACTAGCGTCTAAAAACTCATTAGCCTTATCGCCGTATCTTTTGAAATTCTCTATAAACATTTTTGCTAATTTATCTCTTGTAGCTATGAAATCAGCTTCATTTTCCCAAGTTTTAATAGGATTTAATAATCTTTCATCAACTCCATCTAAACTCTTTGGAACTGCTAAATTAAATACATCATAATTGTAATATTCACAATTTTGAATAGAGCCATCTAAAATAGCGTTAATGCAAGACCTAGTTGCTTTTATACTCATTCTTTTACCAACGCCATAACTTCCACCGCTCCAACCGGTATTTACTAAATATACATTTACATTGTGTTTTTTAATCTTTTCGCCCAATAATTTCGCATAAACACTAGGACTAAGCGGCATAAATGGTTCGCCAAAACAAGCAGAGAATGTAGCAACAGGCTCTTTTATACCACGCTCAGTTCCTGCAACTTTTGCAGTATATCCACTTAAAAAATAATACATTGCTTGAGTGTTGTTTAGTTTTGATACAGGAGGTAAAACGCCAAAAGCATCAGCACATAAGAAAATTATATTAGATGGATGACCTGCTTTTAAACTTGGTTCGTGATTTTCAATATGCTCTATTGGATAGCTTACACGAGTGTTTTCTGTCTTACTAGCATCACAAAAATCAACTTCTTTAGTGCAAGTTATAACTACATTTTCAAGTAAAGCATTTCTCTTAATCGCTGCGTAAATTTCAGGCTCACTATTTGGGTCAAGATTAATACATTTTGCATAACAACCACCTTCGTAGTTAAACACACCATTATCATCCCAACCATGCTCATCATCACCTATTAAAGCACGATTTGCGTCTGTGCTAAGAGTAGTTTTACCTGTGCCACTAAGACCAAAAAATAAACAAACATCTCCATCTTTACCAACATTCGCACTACAATGCATACTCATCTTACCTTGTAAAGGCAGCCAGTAATTCATCATAGAAAACACACCTTTTTTCATCTCGCCACCATACCAAGTGCCAAGAATTAATCCTATGTTATTTTCTATATCAAATCCTACGAATACATCGCTATTTAAATCTTGATATTTATACATTTCATTTTTTAATTTGCACGCATTTATGATTACAAAATCAGGTTTGAAGTCTTTAAGTTCTTCATCACTTGGGCGAATAAACATATTTTTAACAAAATGTGCTTGCCACGCAATTTCTGTTATAAATCTTATTTTTTTTCTACTATCAAGGCTAGCTCCACAAAATACATCCATAACATAAAGCTTTTTGCCATTTAAATATTCTTTTGCTCTTCTTAAATTATCATCAAAAATATCTTTAGTGCAAGCCCTATTTACATTGCCCCACGCTATATTTTCACTTGATGGATGAGAATTTACAAAATACTTATCCTTAGGGCTTCTACCCGTAAAAATACCTGTATCAACTGCAAATGTGTCATTTTGACAAACTTCACCTTCACGGCACTCTAACTCGTGAGCTCTTAACTCATCATAACTTAAATTGTAAAAAATCTTCTCCGGCTTTATGCCTAAATCTTCTAACATTTTTAACTCCTGTAAATAAAAATTGCCTAATTCTACTTTAAAAAACTTCCTAAGGGGTAAAAATTATTAATTAATATCAAAATTATTATAATTGGTGTTACAAATCTTAAAAAAATAAAATAAAACTTAGTTAAATTTTTGCCAAATATAGGTAAAAAGATTTTAAAGAATGAATATCTTTTCATTAAAAATCCAGCATAAATACTAGAAAACAACACTCCTAAAGGAAGCATTATATTACTTGTGAAAAAATCTAAAGCATCAAAAGTATTAAAGCTAAGCTTATTAGCCATTCCAAGAAGAGCTAAAATACCTATTATATAAACAAAAATTCCAATAATAATCAAAGCTTTTTTTCTACTCATTTTATTTTCAAGATAAAAAGTAAATGGCTCAATCATAGAAACAGCACTCGTAATTCCTGCAAAAAATAAAGCTATAAAAAAGCTAAATGATAAAATCTCACCTAAAAAACCAAATTTTGAAAATAAAGTAGCAAGGCTAACAAATACAAGTCCTGCTCCACTCTCATTAGGATTTGCTCCGAATTTAAATACAAAAGTAAAAACAATAAGTCCCATCATAAGACCTATTAAAAGATTTATAAACACTACAAATAAACTTGATTTTAAAATATTAGTTTTTTCATCTAAACTAGCAGCATAAGTGCTAATACAACCTATCCCAAGACATAAAGTAAAAAGACTAAGTCCTAAAGCATCAAGCAAAGAATTAAGCCCTAATTTAGAAAAGTCAGGTTTAAATAAAAACTCACACGCATCTAAAAATCCATCTTGAGTAAAGCTAAAACCTAGCATTAATAAAAGTATTACAAATAATGCAGGCATTAAAATCACATTTAATTTCTCAATCCCATTAATTATCCCGCGACTAACTATATAAATAGTCATAAAAAAGCAAACACTAAAGCAAATTATGCTAATAAATAAATTCTCGCCTATTGCATTATTAAAAAGCGCTCCTGCTTCATCTAAGGTATTAGGTAAAGAAAAACTTAAAAATATATAGTGAAATACTAAAGATAAAACCACTAAATAAAACGATAATACAAGTATTCCAGTGAGCATAAAAACTCCACCCATTTTGCATAATTTTGGCTTAAATCTAGCAAGGGTAAAATAACTCGTAGCTAAATCACTTTTAGTAATTTTTCCTAATGCAATTTCTGCTAAAAATAAAGATAAACCTAAGGTTAAACATAAGAATAAATAAAGTAAAACAAAGGCAGAACCACCATTAGTCCCAACCATTGTAGGAAATTTCCACGCATTTCCAAGTCCAACAGCACCACCCGCAAGGGCTAAAACAAAACCTACTTTAGAAAAAGTGCTCCTAGCTGAGCCAAAGTAAACTCCTCATAATAATCTCCTTTTTTAAAAAAATAAGCCAAAATAATAACCTAAAAGATAGCAAAATGCAAGGAAATTAAAAATTATTTGTATATTTTGAATAAAAATATTAATTTTAATGATATTTTAAGATTAATTGCCTAAATCAATAAGATAAAAGCTTTAAATAATTTCAAAACTAAGCAAAATAGAATAAGCCGTAAATGTCAATAAACCTACTAAAATCAATACAAATATGATAATTTTGAAAATATTCAAAACAAATTCCTTAGAATATAAATAATTTATTAAATTTTTAAATTGATAATGATTATAATACCCCCCCCCATTAACAAAAGTAAATAAATTAAAAATTTTTTGAATTATTTTTATATTGGAATTTAATTTAAAATAAGAACTTCAGGTTCTAAAAGTATTTTAAATTGCTTTAAAACCTCATCTTGTGCTAGATTTATCAAATACAATGCGTCTTCAAAACTAGCTTTATTAAAATTTATTAAGAAATTTGCGTGCATTTCGCTAATCTTTGCACCGCCTTTTACCTTGCCTTTAAGCCCTGCTTTATCAATCAATGCTCCTGCACTAAAGCCTTGTGGGTTTTTAAAAATACTACCAAAACTAGCACCTTTTGGCTGATTTTCTCGCATTTTGCTAAATTGTTCTACTAATTCAAGGCTAAAACCTTTGTTTAATCTAAGTCTAATAGCATAAATTGTGCCTTTTATATCACTATTTCTATAAGTAAAATTTGGCTTAATCCATTCATTATCAACATTTACTTCTAAAATATAATTTTTTATTTCAAATTCTTTCATTCCTGCATTCATTTTAGTAATACCGCCCATTTGTCCTGGTAGGTGCGATAAGAATTCTAAACCTGTTAGATTGTTTTTCTTACAATAATTAAATAATTTATATGAGCTAGTTCTAGCCCCTATTTCTAAATAATCATTATATTCTTTAATATATTCGTATTTTTTGCCTAAAATTGCAAGATTTTTAGGCTGATTGATTAGCAAATTACTAGCATTTCCAATGACTAAATAATCGTGTTTAATCATCTCATCAATTACTTTTACTTCACAATTTGCGCCGATTTTTACGCTTGAGTATTTTGAAAAATCAATTATCATAATCGCCTTGAATGCTTAGCAATTCAAAATAATCTTTTTGCAATTGTGCATTGGTTTTATTAAGCTCGTATATTTGATTTTTTAGCTTTTCTATCCTTGCATCTAGCATCATAGTTGTCTCTATTGATGATTTAGAAAACAATATCGCAAAAAGCCCAAAAAATAAAATAAATACATAAAGGGCAATTTCTAAAATGCCCTTTGTAAAAATCTTTAAATTAGACTTTTTATAATTATGATTGTCTAATAATTCTTGCATTAAAATCCTGCTTCAATTTCAAGCAATCTATTATATTTAGCTGTTCTTTCTCCCCTTGCAGGAGCACCTGTTTTAATATACTTGCAAACTAATGAAAAATCAGCTATGAAATTATCTTCACTCTCCCCACTTCTATGGCTCATTATAGTATTATAGCCATTTGCGTGAGCTAGTTTAATAGCGTCTATTGTTTGAGAGATTGAGCCGATTTGATTAGGCTTGATTAAAATCGCATTTGCCATACCTTCATCTATGCCTTTTTGTAATAATTTAACATTAGTTACAAATAAATCATCTCCTACTAATTGTGTTCTTGAGCCGATTTTTTTAGTTAAATTAACCCAGCCTTCATAATCTTGCTCTGCAAGTGCATCTTCTATGCTTAAAATAGGATATTTTAATAATTTTTCATACTCATTAATCATCTCATCGCTGCTTAGCTTTTTGCCCTCATAATCATATTTTCCATCACTATAAAGCTCACTTGCTGCAACATCTAATGCTAGATTGATTTTGCCACTAAAACCTGCTTTATTAATAGCTTCTAACAATAATTCAATAGCTTCTTCATTGCTTCTTAAATTAGGTGCAAATCCACCTTCATCTCCTAATGCTGTGCTTAAGCCTTTTTGCTTTAAAATATCTTTTAAAGTATGATAAGTAATTGCACTTGAGAATAATTTTTCTTTAAAAGTATCAAAACCCGTTGGAAGCAACATAAACTCTTGAATATCTATATTATTATCAGCATGAGCTCCACCATTTAATACATTTAGCATAGGTGTAGGAAGTGCGTTAAACTCTCCACATAAATATCTATATAATGGTAAATTACTAGCATTTGCTCCTGCTTTTGCAACTGCCATTGAAATTCCTAAAACTGCATTAGCACCTAAGCTAGAATAATTACTCGTGCCATCAACTGCTAATAAATGCTCATCAATTTCTCTTTGATTAAATACGCATTTGCCTATTAGTCCAGCTGCAACATGCTTAGCATTATTTACTGCTTTACTTACGCTTTTACCGAAGAAATAGCTCCCACCATCTCTTAATTCTAAAGCTTCATTAATCCCTGTGCTAGCACCACTTGGAACTATTGCTTCACCACTTATACCATTTTCTAAAACTACCTTAACCTTAACGCTAGGATTACCCCTACTATCTAGCACTTCAAGTGCATCAATCTTCGCTATTTTCACCAACTTCTCCTTCTAATGTAATATCATCGCCTATACTAGCTTTAATTTTTTCTGCAATTTCATTTGCTATTTCTTTGTTTTCTTTTAAGAAAATTTTAGCATTTTCTCTACCTTGACCTAGTTTATTACCACCATAGCTAAGCCAAGCACCACTTTTATCTACAATATCAAGCTTAATACCATAATCAATTAATTCGCCTTCGTAGCTAATGCCTTCTCCATACATAATATCAAATTCTGCTGTTTTAAATGGAGGTGCAACTTTATTTTTAACTATTTTTGCTTTTGTTCTATTTCCAATAGGCTCTTCGCCTTGTTTTAATGTAGCGGTTTTTCTAATATCAATTCTTACACTTGCATAGAACTTAAGTGCATTTCCACCCGTTGTTGTCTCTGGGCTTCCATAACCTGTTTGACCTATTTTCATACGAATTTGATTTATGAAAATTACCATTGAGTTCATCTTGCTAACTACTGAAGTAAGTTTTCTTAAAGCTTGGCTCATAAGTCTTGCTTGAAGACCTACATGAGTATCTCCCATCTCTCCATCAATTTCAGCCTTAGGAGTAAGTGCAGCAACACTATCTACTACTATAAGCTCTACCGCTCCACTACTTGCTAAGCGTTCTACAATCTCTAATGCTTCTTCTCCGCAACTTGGTTGAGATACTAAAACATCATCAATATTTACGCCTAAATTCTTAGCATACACAGGGTCAAGTGCGTGTTCAGCGTCAATAAAAGCACAAGTATAACCCATCTTTTGAGCTTGAGCTACGATTTGAAGTGTTAGCGTTGTCTTACCACTACTTTCTGGCCCATAAATCTCTACTATTCTTCCTTTAGGAACTCCACCAATTCCAAGTGCAATATCTAGCCCAAGTGAGCCTGTAGAAATTGGCTCAGCCTTTACAATAGGCTTATCTCCAAATCTAACAATAGCACCTTCTCCACAAGCTTTATTAATGCCTTTTAATGCAGCTTCAAGGGCTTTTGCCTTATCTTCAATTACTGCTGTTTCTTTTGCTTTTGCCATACCTTTCCTTTTTTTAATTTCTTAATTTGATTTTTAACCTAAGATTATAAATAAATAAGAATATTGCAATAAACATAGCTATTAAAAATGCGTCTCTTGGATGATGAAGATTGAAAATATGTTCTAATAATTCATCTATTAATGGACTAGAAAATTGTCCGCTAAATGTCGCAATACTAGCTAATGCCATATTTGTAGCTAGGTTTTGTTTTTTACTTCTAGTGCTAATTTGCGAAAACAAAAATGGTAAGCTAAAGCCAACTGCAAGACCATTTAAAATAGCTGCAATTATTCCTATTATTAGCATTAAATTAATTCCTGCGATTTCTATATGTTCGCTAAATCTTATAGCAAAAAGTAAAAAGGCTAAAATATAAATAAATGCTCCTAAGATTTTGATTTTTGTTCTAATTTTTTTAACAACTTTATGTAAATTCATAGAAGCAATTGCACCAAACAAGCCATTAAATCCCATAATTACACCAATAAAACTTGCGCTAATAATTTGCTCTTTTTGATAAATTATTGAAAAATTATTCGTAAAATTAAAAAACAAAACTTGGACTAAAAATAAATTAATATAAATTCCACTAAGATTTTTTATATTTCTTAAATCTATTTTCTTTTTCTTCTCCGCTATTTTTATATTAGGTAAAAAAATCATATTTAAAACAAATAAAACCAAAGCAAAAAGATATATTAAAAAGCTATATTGCCAAGAAATTGACGCTAAAAAGCCAGAAAAACTAACGGTAATAACTGCTCCTAATTGATTACACATTGCACTAAGTCCCATTAGTTTTCCTTGCTCTTCTTTTTTAAATAAAAAGCCAAGTAAAGAAACACTTAATGGCATTAAAAAGCCAGTGCCTAAGCCTAAAATCGCTCTAAACACCAAAACCTGAATTATGTCATCTAAGAAAAACGGAGCAACCCCGCCAACTATAAACAATATAAAACCTATAAAAGCAAGTTGCTTAACGCTTAAATAATTTGCTAATTTTGCAAAAATTAAGCTTGAAAAGATAATAAAAAGTGAAGGTAAAGTAATAATTAATTTAATAAGTAATTCACTATCATTTGAAAAATGCTTAGCAATAAGTCCTAAAGCAGGTGCAACGGCAGCTCCACCTGTAACGGTTGCTAAGGAAATACTTAAAATTGAGATTTTTAGCATATTCATTGAAGTTTCCTTAAGATTTATATAAAAAAACTATAATGAAAAAAATCAAATTAAAGGCAAATAATGAGAATTACACTACTTAATTACACCCCACTAAATATCTGTTCTCACGCTATGAGAACTTGTTGGCAAAGCTTTGATAAAGGCGATAACGGAGGAGAAAAAGATTGCGAACTAATAAATCGTATCGGAAATATTTATAAGCACTCTAGCACGCTTGAACATTTAAATTATAATTTTTATATTCAAGGCATTTCAAGAGCTTGTTTGCAAGAATTAGCAAGACATCGCCACGCAAGTTTATCAGTAAAAAGCACTAGATATACTCTAAAAGAACTAAGAAATGAAAGTGAGTTTAAGGAATTTGATTTTGCTAATGCACAAAAATATATTGTGCTAACTGGAAATCGCTTGGTTGATAATGCTAGTATTTGTGCTTTAGAAAAACTAAGAATTATTTTAAATACCGAAGGAATGACACAAGATATTGCTAAATATGCCTTGCCAGAATGTTATAAAACCGAGCTTACTTGGAGTATAAATGCAAGAGCTTTACAAAATTTCTTAACTCTTAGAACTAGTAAAGCTGCACTTAAAGAGATTAGAGAACTTGCATTTAATATCTATGAAGCTTTACCTAAAGATCATAAATTCATTTTCAAAGGTTGCTTACAAGAATAAGTGTTACTTATTGTATGTAGATAAATAATCTCTAAGCTGTCATAATCTATAAAAAAATTATGGAGCTTAGATGCAAAAATTATCATATATTTTTTCAAAAAATCTTAAAAAATATAGAACTACTGCTAATTTATCACAAGAAGAATTGGCATTTAGATCGGGATTGCATAGAACTTATATCTCAGCTGTAGAAAGAAATCTTAGAAATATATCTATAAATAATATTGAAAAAATAGCAAATGCATTAAATATTAAAGCTTCTCAATTATTAGAGGAGTAACAATGAATACTCATAATAATTCTCATGGTTTTAAAAATGAAATACAATTTGTTGATTATTTAAATCAAACACACATAAATGATTTAAATTTAAATATGAAAAATTTTATAAAAGATTTATGTGATTACCAAAATATTAGATTTTCAAATGAATTAAAAATTAGTGCAAAACTGGTAACAAATAATAAAGTAAAACAAGATTTTTATATTTTTATAAATGATGTTAAATATGGAATTAGTCTAAAGCTTGGAAGTGGCAATAGCTGTCATCAAGAAAAAGTAGATGAATTTTGTAATTTTATAAAAACCAATTTAAATGCAAGTGATGATATATGTAATTTAATTAAGTTTTTTGTTTATTCAGATGAGACATTTGATGGAAGTGGCGATATATCTAATAGAATTAATAGTAAAGTATTTAAACTTAAATACCCAGATAAAATCAATAGTATTCAAAATTTTTTAAATAAACATAAAAAAGAATTAATAGAACGCTTTATATTTGTAGGAAAATACAATTCAACTGTAGATTTCATATATCATGGCAATATTGAAAATGGAGTATGGTTAAGTAAAACTGAAATTATTAATTTTTTGATAAATACAAACAATAAGAGTAAATCTGCACTTAATATATCTCACTTAAGTTTTCAATCTTGGAATTTATCATTAAGTGGTAACTCAGAACACAAAAGAGGTCAAATTCAAGTCAAATATTCTTCTATGAAAAAAGATTTAAACCAACTTATGATGAAAAAGAGTTCTAATATTGGAACATTTTTTGGTGATAAAGAAGAAGATTTTTTAGTTTCTACTTTAAATAAAAATAAAAGTGATAGCAAATGGAAAACCATATTGCCAAATATAAATAATTATGAAAATATATTTTTAGTCCGTGTCAAAAAAAGAATATATTCTAATCTAAGCCATAAAAATGTAATGCCAAAGGCTGATGTGTATGCTGTTTATATCAATAATATTAATAAAAGCAAATTGTTGCTCAATCAATATATATTGTATGAAAATGAGCAATATAAAAAAATTGAAAAAACAGGAATTTCAATCAAATTAAAAAATTCAAAAAACTACACAATTTGCAAATTTAGCAAAGAATCGTTTATAAAAGCATTTTCTAAATATTGCGATTTTGCGCTTGAATTATTTTTTGCGAATTTAATATATGTAAATGAAAGTGAATTGTTTAAAAATAAATTTATATTAGATAATTTAAAAATTAACTTAACAAACCTTAATAAGTTATTTAATAATAATTACTTTCATGATATAAAATATTATACATATATAAAAAAAGAAAGTGAAAATATTTTAAGAAATATCATTGATTCTGATATAAATTTAAAAAAAGCTATTTTTCAAGGTTTAGGATGGTTTAACGAACCTTATGTAGCACATTTTATATATAAAAATTCAGAGTTAACTAAAAATATCATAACGAATTATACAATAACAACAGGCTCGGGAAGAAGCAAAGGTAATTATACAATTATTATCAAATAAGGATTTTTTTTGAAAGTTGTTTCATTATTTTCAGGTATTGGTGGTTTTGAAGAAGGCATTAAACAAGCAAACATAAAACATAAGCTTATATTTTCATCAGAAATTGACAATTTTGCACAAGCTTCATATTTAGCTAATTTCCCTAAGGCTAGACTTTATGGAGATATTACTAAAATAAACGAAAATGATATACCAAAACACGATATTTTATTTGCTGGTTTTCCATGCCAACCATTTAGTATTACAGGTAAACAAATGGGGTTTAGTGATACCCGTGGAACATTATTTTTTCATATAGAAAGAATTTTAAAATCTAAAAAACCAAAATATATAATTTTAGAAAATGTAAAAAATTTAATATCACACGATAAATCAAGAACAATTAAAACGATATTAAAATCTCTTAATGATATAGGATATACAGTTGATTTTGATATATTAAATGCAAAGGATTTTGATATTCCACAAAATAGAGAGAGAATTTATATCGTAGGTATATACAAATACACACAAGAACAAACTCCAAGTACTGATACCATATACAATATAAAAAAAGATTTCACATGTTTTAATTTTTTTAATACATTACATAAATCAAATACATTTAAAGTATTAAATGATATTGTTCTAGATGATTTGGAAAATCATTTACTACCAAATAAAGTTCAAGAATTTATAAATACAATTAAAATTGATTTAAATATTACAAAGAAAAAAGAAATTATAAAATTATTAGACTTACCAAAAGAAATTCATAATGATTTAGAAAGACAACGAAGGGTTTATTCTGTGCTAGGTTTATCGCCTACAATTTTAGCAAGATCAGATTCTCCAAAAATACTAATTCAAAAAAATACTTCAAAATATATTAAAAAATTAAGTCCAAAAGAATGCTTTTTAATCCAAGGTTTTTCTACAGAGTTCATAAAAAATATCCAAAATTCAAAAATAAGCAATACACAAATGTATAAACAAGCAGGCAATGCTGTAAATCCACCAATAGTATCTGCTATCTTAAAACATTTATTAGGCGATAAAAATGTTTAAATTTATTGATTTATTTTGTGGTATCGGTGGATTTAGAATAGCATTAGAACATTTAAACGCCGAATGTGTATTTAGTTCTGATATTGATAAGTACGCAAGGCAAACATACTATGACAATTTTAATGAATATCCAGCAGGAGATATTACTCAAATAAATGAAAATGATATACCAAATCATGATATTTTATGTGCTGGTTTTCCTTGTCAACCATTTAGTATAGCTGGTAAAAGACTAGGATTTAACGATACTAGGGGAACATTGTTTTTTGACATTTTAAGAATAATAAAAGCAAAAAAACCTCGGGCATTTATACTTGAAAATGTTGCTGGAATAATAAATCATGACAATAAAAAAACAATCAACACTATTTTAGAACTTTTAAAACAAGAAAATTACGATATTTTTTACGAAATAATAAACGCCACCGACTTAGGTATTCCACAAAATAGAAAAAGATGGTATTGTGTGGGAATTGATAAAAACTATAAAGCTAATTTTATATTTCCTAAAAAACTTCCAAAACAAATCAATTTAGAAAACATAATTGAAAAAAAAGAAATCAAAGAATATGAAATTACAAAAATAGCTAAAGAAAATATAAATAAATTTAAAGGCAATATAATAAACAATCAAGATTTAATACTAGCCTATGAGATTAGAAAATCAAGATGTAGTTTCAAAACAGACAAAATATCACCTTGTCTTACTGCAAAAATGGGAACAGGTGGTAATAATGTGCCAGTATTGGTTAATTTTAACAGAAAATTAACCGAAATGGAATGTTTGGGTTTAATGGGTTTTCCAAAAGAGTATAAAATAAAAAGAAATTATTCTCAAAGCTATAAACAAATTGGAAACAGTGTTATTGTTCCTATAATTGAAGAAATAGCAAAGGAATTATTCCAAATTTTAAGGATGAAAAATGAAGCAAATTAGCCTAGCTCATAGCCCTGATGCTGATGATATTTTTATGTATGCAGCAATTCGCTATGGTTGGATAAGTTCGGAGTTTAATTATACTAGCGTTGCTGATGATATAGAAACGCTAAATAAAGCAAGTTTAAATAATATTTATGATGTTTGTGCAATTTCTTTTGCTGTGTATCCTAAAATTCAAAGCGAATATGCCTTGCTAAGATGTGCTACTAGTTTTGGCAATGGCTATGGTCCAAAACTAATCACTCTAAAAGATAAGGTTTTAAAACCTAATTTTAAAGTGGCTTTAAGTGGGGAAAATACCACAAATGCTTTAATTTTTAAACTAGCATATCCTAATGCAAGAATTACTTATATGAACTTTTTAGATATAGAAAAAGCTGTTTTAGATGGTAGTGTAGATGCTGGGGTGCTAATTCATGAGAGTATTCTTAATTTTAGTGATAAATTAAGAGTTGAGCGTGAGATTTGGGATATTTGGGCGGAGTTTTGCAAGGCTGAATGTGGCGAAGTGCTTACCTTACCACTTGGTGGAATGGCAATACGCCGCTCCTTAATGCTAAGTGATGCAATTAAAATTGAAAATGAGCTAACTCGTGCAGTAAAAGTCGCTACTCAAAATAAAGCTTTGTTAAGTCGTATATTGCTTGGCAAAAACGAAGTGAGGGTAAATGAAGATGAGCTTAATAAATATCTAAGTCTTTATGCAAACGATGATAGTATTAGCCTAAAAGATGAGCAAATAAAATCACTTGAAGTATTGTTTAAATTAGGTGAGCGAGTTGGCTTTAGTCCTTGTGATGTAAGGCTTAATCTAATTCCAAGCGAATACGAAAGCTTAAGAAATTCATGAAAAATCTTTTAATAATAGTAGATTTTCAAAATGATTTTGTAACAGGCTCTTTAGGGTTTTTAAAGGCACAGAATTTAGAAAATATCATCTTAGAAAAATATGAAAAATATCTTAAAAATAATGATGAGATAATCTTTACTATTGATACACATAATGATGATTATTTAGACACTATAGAAGGGCAAAATCTACCTATTAAACATTGTATTAAAGGCACAAATGGGATAGAAATTTATGGAAAATTAAATGAGTTTTCTAAAAACCATTTATGCTTTTATAAAAATACTTTTGGCTCAATTGAACTTGGAAATTATCTAAGCAATAAAAATTATAAAAATATTGAAATAGTTGGACTTGTAAGCAATATTTGCGTCTTATCAAATGCAGTGATTGCAAAATCTGCACTTCCTAATGCAAATATTTTTATAGATAAAAACGCAACTGCCAGTTATGATGAAGACTTACACCAAAAAGCTTTAGATATTTTAAAAAGTCTTCATATAAATATTATTTAAAAAATACTTAATTCAAATTCTAAAATTGAATTTGAATTAAATAATATTAATTTATGCTAGTTTATCTAGTGTTTTATTCTTTAGCAAATCTTTTACTATATCAGCACTATCGTGAGTAAAATCACCTAAAAACTCATCACTTTTTGCCATTTTCTCATCTATATAAGTCTTATCAACATTTAAAAAATTAGCGTAATGCTCGTTAGCTTTATCACTAGCTTTGTTAAATTTCTCTAAAAGTTGAGGATTTTGCAATGAATTTGGGTCAATGTTTAAGATTTCAAGCTTATCTAAATCAGCCTTACTAAGTGCTTTTACCCCGTTTGTATTAATTGTATTTTTAATCCTTGTTAGGCTTGATAGTGCGTTTGCGATTTCTTGCTTTTTCTTTGCTTCTTCATCATCAACATTAGTGCTTTTTATTTCATTTGATGCTAGATTTACATTTTGAGTGCTTGTATTTTGTGTGTTTAGGTTTTGTGGATTTTTATTAGCTGCAAATTCTTCGCTCTCACCTAAAGTTATCGTATCATCAAAATCACTATTTGATAATATTGTTTGATTTAATGCTTCATCAATATTTTTAGGCACAGAATCTAAAATCGTAGTATTATCAGCTAAAAAACGCTCAATTTTTTGATAGCTTTGATAATTTTGCGGATTTGTTCCATCTAAACTAAACTTAGCTACTACATTAAGCTCTAATAATTCATCTTTATTTAAAAAATCATTATTGTTTTTATTAGCAGCTACATATCCCCTAGCATAAGCAATATCACTAAACCAACCACTTATATATTTTTCTGCATTACCATTTAAAATAATACTGCCATCTTCACGCTTATAAAAGTCTTTGCTATCAAAATGGCTTTTTAATTTATCTAAACTCTCATCACTAATACTTGCAGAACTTATGCCATTTTTACTTTCAAAATAGATTTTATTGCCACTATTATTGCCTGTTTTTATATCATCAATTTTATTATTTTTGATATTTTCATCAATTTGTTTTAATTCGCTTTCGCTCTTTACTCCACCAAAACTCTCGCCCATTTTATGATAAGTATTATTATAAATATTAGATAAATTAACTTGCATTAAATCTCCTTTTTAAATAATTAATTTTCGTTTAATTTTATTTAATGATACTTAAAAATTTTTGAAAATTATTACAATAATTACTTATATATTTATATTAAATTTCATTCTTTAAACAAAATGAAAATTCTTTAGCAAAAAAGTTTATATTGATATTTCCTTTTTCACAAGGAGTGATTATTTTGCAATTTTGATAGCATGGCAAAATCCCATAAAATTCTAATACTTTAAAATTATCATTACGAACACTAATTTCATTAATGCCTTGTGATTTTAGCTCTTTTGCTAATTCTTTATTTAAATGATAATTTTTAGCAAAATGCTCGTTTTCATCAACAAATCTATATAAAAATGGATTAAATATCACAAATAAAAAGCTAATCACTAAAGAAATTAATACAAAAAATAATATCACATTATGTTTTGCTCTAAATTGTGGTAAATGCACTTTAAAAGAAGTTAAAAAATTAGCAATTATTAAAGGTATAGCAGGTAGTAAAAATGGTAAAAACTCAGCAATTTCTGGCTTTTGTCTAAATGATAATAATAAGCATATTATAAAAGCACTCGCACTTATACAATATAGCAAGTCCTTTTTACCCTTAAAACTAATATAATAAATCGTATAGAAAAAATACAAAAATAAAGGTGGAGAAAACACAGCCGACATAATAGCAAGTGAGTCTAAAAAATATCCCCTAGGTCTGCCTGAAAAATCATATCCATACATTATAAAAGTAGCAAACATTAGTAAAATTGATAAAATTAATAACTTTGATAATCTATTAAAATAAGCATAAAAAATACAAGCAATATATAATGAAATCATAGCTTTATCAATATAAATACAAGCAATCAATACTCCATAAAATATATAAAATTGCCTTTTTATAGCAAGATATACAAGAAGTAATGAAGTAAATATAATAATTCCTGCAGGATTAATTAGTAATGCTGAAGCAAGGCTTCCTGGAGTAAGATTAAAGATAATATTAGATATATAGGCGTTATTTTTAAGGTATTTAATTGATATTTTATATAGCAAAATATTGCTTAAAATATGCAAGATTATATAAGCAAATCTTATATTTTCATTGCCAAAAAAACTTAAGGCAAAATTAGCAAAAAGCCCATTAAAACTATTTGAGCTAAGCTCGTTTAGTTCATAAGGGCTAATACTTAAAAAGCTGTTTTGCCACAATAAAACGCATAAATCAATTAATAAAATAACGCCTAATTTATAATTCATCTAATTCCTATTTTAAATTCTCAAGCTCAAGCATTAAATTAAGCCACAATTTAACACCATTTTCTAAGGCATTTTTATTTAAACTCATTTCAGGATGATGAAGTCCAGGAGCACAATCAACTCCTAAGCCCATAAATGCTGATGGAATGCCTAGTTTAATAGGATAGAAGAAAAAGTCTTCTCCACCAGGTGTAAATTGCTCTTTGATTAAATTCTCTTCTCCTAAAGTATTGCTTATAACTTTTTCGCAAATCTTAGCTAAATCTTTGTTAATTACAGCTGCAGGAATATTGATTAAGTATTCAAAACTCACCTTAGCATCATAAGCATTTGCTATATTTGTTATGATTTTTTCAAGTTTTTCTTTCATCTCTTGCATACTATCATTATATTGAGCTCTTAAATCAAATACCAAAATAGCTTCGCTAGGAATTGAATTAGTAACCCCACTATCACATATAAATCTAGTTGCTTTTATACTACTTGGTTTATTTGGGTCTATATAAATTTTTCTAGCAGCATCAATAATGCTAACACCTACATCAATTGCGTTAATTCCTAAATGTGGTCTTGCTCCGTGAGCTGCTTTGCCTTTAATAATAATTTTTATAGCTGAACTTGCTGCATAATACATTGAAGCTATTGCTTTAGGACTTGGGCATTCTTGAATTGGGCGAATATGCATTCCAAAAATAGAGCTTAAACCTTCACAAGCTCCTAATTCTATCATCTTTAAAGCTCCACTGCCTAATTCTTCAGCAGGTTGGAATATAAATCTTATTTTGTTATTTTTAATGATATTTTGCTCTTTTGCCCTTAAAGCTGCACTAAGTAGCATAGACATATGTGCATCATGCCCACAAGTATGCCTTGCACAAGCTTTATCATCAATTATATGACCTAAAGCATCAATATCAGCCCTAAGTCCAATTATCTTGCTACCACTTCCTAACTCCGTATAAAAACCTGTATCTCCTATATTGGTTATACTAAAACCTGCATTTTTAAGAGTAGTTTTTAAATACTCACTCGTTTTAAATTCTTTAAATCCAAGCTCTGGAATTTCGTGTAAATACTCATAATGTTTGATAACTTCCATATTAACTCCTTTAAAAAATATAAATACTAATAACTATTTCTTATTGTTTTCTTAAAAAATATTGTAGAATAAAAACTTTATTTTATTTAAAAGGAGTAGTATGCAAAAAGCTACAGAATTTGAAGTAGGAAAAGTAAAACCTAGTGCTTATCTTGCTTTAATATTTTTAATCTTATTTTTTTCAGGACTTTTAGCAGGACACGATATGCTAAAGGCTTTTGATTTTTCTACTTTAACAGGTGGTTTTGGTAAAATCCCAAAAATCCTAGATGAAGCTAATATAAAAGCTACGACTTTCATAGGAGATGGTGGAAGTGGTGCTAGAGCTGGATTTTTATTTGCATTTAGCTTAATTCCTGCTGTAATGCTTGCACTTGGAGTAATTGAAGTAATGGAGCATTATGGAGCTATTAAGGCTGCTCAAAAATTATTAAATCCTATTTTAAAACCTATTTTAGGAGTTCCTGGATTATGTGGGCTTATATTAATTACTGATTTACAAAGCACAGATGCAGGTGCTGCTATGAGTAAAGAAGCAAGAGATAAAAATTATATAAACGATAAAGATTTAGTAGTAATTTGCGCTTGGCAATATAGTGGGGCTGGTATGATTAATAACTTTTTTGCAATAGGTTCAGCATTATTAGGACATTTAGTATGCTTACCAATAATTCCACTTGTATTAATGCTAATTATGAAATTCGTAGGAGCTATTTTTGTAAGAATAGTTTTAAATACATTTTATAAAAAGGATTTTGAATGAATAATGAGAGTAAAAACCCATTAGATATTTTTATAGTAGGTGCTAAAAAAGGTTTTAATATCGCTTTATATAATCTAATTCCTAATGTTTTAATGGCTTATGTAATAGCTGAAATGTTAAAAATCTTAGGAGTTATGAAATTCTTAGGAGATTATTGTGGCGTTATTATGAATATTTTTGGCTTACCAGGAGAAGCAATTACTATACTTTTATCAGCGTGGCTTAGCACTTCGGCTGGAGTTGGAATTGCTGTTAATTTATATGCAAATGGGATTATTGATAATATTGGCGTTAGCATAGTTTTACCTGCTATATTTTTAATGGGAGCTCAACTTCAGTATTTAGGAAGATTATTAGCTGTTGCAGGAGTTGCTAAAAAATACTGGATACTACTAATAATAACAAGTATTTTAAATGCTTTTATTTGTATGTTTATGATGAAAATTGTTGTTAGTTTGTAAAAGAGTTCAGGATTGCTCCTGAACTTAAGAATTATTTTAAAGTTACGATATAAGCAGCTAATGCTTTCATATCATCTTCGCTAAGATTTTTAACTTGTAATTCCATAGTTTTCTTAGCTTTTCCACCAAATGTTCCAGCTTTATAACCTTGTAAAGCTTCTAAAATTGTTTTTTCATCTAAAGTATTGATGATAATTTCTGCACCTGGAGCTTTTTTCTCAGCTGCTTTACCATGACAGGCAATACATTTTTTAAATAATGTAGCTCCATCATTAGCCATTGCTGCAGTGCTTAATAAAGATAATGCTGCTAAACTTAATAATACTTTTTTCATTTTGTCTCCTTTTTTTAAAAATGAGTGAAATTGTATTTATTTTTGATAAACAAACCAAAATTAATTTAATATTTAGAATTTATTTAAATTAATAATTATTTTCATATTATTTTTCTTACTTATTTTTTGTAATATTTTCAATATTTTTTAATTAGGATAACTTATGCAAGATTTACCTTTGGTGTATGTTTTAGAAGATGATTTAAGCATTAATAACTTAATAAAATATGCTTTAGAAAGCAGTGGTTTTAAAGTCATTAGTTTAATTAATGCAAAAGAGCTTTTTAGCGAATTAAACAATCAAATTCCACATATTTTAGTGCTTGATATTATGCTACCTTGCGAAGATGGTTTTAGTATCCTAAAAAAAATAAAATCTAATGAAAAAACAAAAGCTATTGAAGTAATTTTACTAAGTGCGTTAAATCAAGAAAACGATAAAGTAAAAGGTCTTGATTTAGGAGCAAGTGATTATATTACTAAGCCTTTTTCTATTTTAGAATTCCTAGCAAGAATTAGAAATATTTTAAGAAGAATTGATTGTAATAATGAAATCATTTTTAAAGATTTAAAAATTAACCTAAAAACTAGAATAGTAAGCATTAATGAAGAAGAAATAAACCTTACTTTAAAAGAATTTGAATTACTTACAAAACTCATTAAAAACCAAAACATTTGCCTTAAAAAAGAAGATTTATTAAAAGAGATTTGGGGAGCAAATATTTCAAGTAGGACTTTAGATATACACATAAATACTTTAAGAAATAAATTAAAAGATTATGCAAAATACATAATAACAATTCGTGGAGTAGGATATAAAATAGCTTATGAGAACTAGGATATTTTTTGCTATATTTTTTGTTTCATTTTTTGTTTTGATACTATTACAAGCAGCGATTTTTAGCGTTTTTGATAATATTTATTTTATAAATCTTGATTTTAAAATAGAAATTTTTAAAACAATATTTTTAGTATTTTTACTAATAACATTACTTAGCTTAACTCTTGCATATTTTATAAGCAAAAGCATAGTAAAACCATTATACGAACTTGACATAAACGAGCTTGATAAATCATTTCAATACAATGAATTAAAGACTTTTTTATCTCAAGTAAAAGAACATAATAAACAATTTAAAAAGATTAGAGCAGAATTTAGTGCAAATGTTACTCACGAGCTAAAAACTCCACTTACTTCAATAATGTTAAGCTCTGAAATGCTTAAAAATAATCTAGTAAAAAAAGAAGATGAAAAGCAATTCATAGATACAATTTACAATCAATCAAGTGCTTTACTTGAGATGATTGATGAGATTATTAAATTATCATTTTTAGATGAAGTTAATAATTTTGAGATGACAAATGTAAATATAAGCAATGTTTTAAGTCAAATTATTAAAGAATTAGATTTTAAAATCCGTGAAAAAAATATAAAAATACTTATGAATATAGATGAGTTTATATTTTTTTCCAATGAAAAACTAATAAAAACTATGCTTTATAATATAATTGATAATGCGATTAAATACAATATAGATAATGGCAAAATAATTATTAGTTTGAATATAAACAAAAAACACATAGTTTTATCTATAAAAGACACTGGTATAGGCATTAGCAAGGATATTCAAAATAGAATATATGAGAGATTTTTTAGACAAGAAATAAGCAGAAACAAACAAATAAAAGGCACAGGTTTAGGACTTTCAATAGTAAAAAAGATAGCTAGAATACATAAAATTAAAATAATGTTAAATTCCGAGCTAAATAAAGGGAGTGAATTTTTACTACTATTTAAAAATACAAAACACAAAGATTAAGTTTTAATTAATTCTTAATATCTATAATCTTTCATTTAAGCAATTACTTTTAAAGGAAAATCTATGAAATTAACTAACAAAATACCACTATTAGTAAGCATTCCATTAGTTATTTGTTTTATTCTATTAGGGTTGCTAAATTATAACAGTTCTAAAAATGACGCTGTAAATTATTCTAATTTAGGTAAACAAAAAACACTTGAAGCTACAATGCTCTATGTAGATTCATATTTCTCTGGTAAGATGAATTTTTTAACAAAATTTGCTAAAGCTATTGAAGAAGTTAATATTGATACAGATGAAGATATGATTTTAAGAAGACTAAATTTATTATATTCTCCATCAGGACTTAATGCTTTATATTTTGCTAAGGTTAAAGATGGCAAAACATTCTATAAGGGTAATGAAGAAGCAGCACATATAATTAAGGATTTTGATGCTAGGGAACGTAATTGGTTTAAAGAAGCTTTAGTTGATAAAGTTGTAAATTTAAGTGACGATATTTATTATGATGATAGATTAAAGACAGTTATAGCGACAATTTATGCTCCGGTTATGCAAAATGGAAAAATTATTGGAGTAATTGGCGGAGACTTAACTCTAAAACCATTAAAAGATAGTGTATTAAAACTAAAATACTCAGCTACAAATGCGATATTTGCATTTGATACACACAATCAATTTACTTTACATATAAATCCAAAGTATGAATTAAAACAAAATCCTGTTATAGACACAATTAAACAAGAATTGTCTAAAGCACAAGATTATAACGGGTTTAAAACTATTGAATACAATTTTGAAAACCATGATAAAAATGCAGTTTGTACAACTTATGATAAATTAAATTGGACAATTTGTAGCACTAATGAAAACAAAGATTTTGATGAAAATTTAAATAATTTATTAAAACAAAACCTAACAATGTTTATCATCTCATTGCTAATAATTTCAGCTATTTTATATTTATTAATCAAGCAATCTTTACGCCCACTTGAAATCATTCAAAAAGGCTTAAGAGAAGTATTTTCACTAATAAATCACGAAAGAAAAACAGCAAGTAAGATTGATTTAAATTCTAAAGATGAGTTCGGAGCTATGGCTAAAGCTATTAATGAAAACATTGAAAGAACAATCAACTCACTTACTCAAGATACAAACGCAGTAGAACAAAGCGTTCAAACAGCAGCAGCAATTGAAAGTGGAGATTTAAAAGCAAGAATTACTCTAAATCCTGCAAACCCACAATTAATTGAATTAAAAAATGTCTTAAATAAAATGCTTGATACTTTAGAAGAAAAAGTTGGAGCTAATACAAATT